>DASPIV010000231.1:0-3829 GCA_035628955.1 Bordetella sp. | reverse complement strand
GTGCCCGATTATGTGGTTCATGGCGCCCCCGAACGGGGCATCGAGGCTACGGCGCCCGACCTGCGCAGCTGGCGCGACCTGGCGCGATACAAATCGCTTTTCACCGACCCCGAAGACCCCACCAAGGGGCGCTTTCTGAATTGCCCGTCGGGCTGGGTCTGCGAAAAGACCAACAGCCGCCTGCTGCAGTTGCATGGCCTGGACAACGATTACACCAACTTCCGCGCCGGCACCGGCGCCGCGCTGGATTCAGCCATCAGTTCGGCGTACGACAGGGGCCGGCCCATACTGTTCTACTACTGGCAGCCCGCAGGGCTGATGGCCAAGTACAAGTTCCACAAGATAGAGCAGGACCCCTTCGATAAGAAATGCTGGGACACCATCGTCAGCGGCAAGGGCGAACTGTGCTCGTCCGACTTTCTGCGGGCGCGGCTGTCGGTGGCGGTGTCCACTCCGTTCGCCGACCGCAACCCCGCCATCATGGCCTTCTTCGAAAAGCTTCAATTCGAGCCGCCGCTGCTGAACCGCATGATTCTGGAAATGACCGAGACCCGCAAAAGCGGCGCGGCCATGGCTGACCAGTTCCTGCGCGAATACCCCAATATATGGCGGGCCTGGCTACCCGCCGACGTCAGCGCACGCGTGTCCGCGTCGCTGGGAACGGGCGCGCCGTCCCATGCCCAGGGCGCTGCGCCCGATGGCGCCGCAGCCGCGCCGGTGGCCGGCGCCAGCATCTTTCCGGACTGGTCCGCCGCCGCGTTCGTGAACAGGCAGCTGATGGGCGTGGTCAAAGAATACGGCGGCATATTCCGCCGGGCCAGCGAGGTCATGCTGACCGCCCTGCTGCTGCCTGTCGAACGCCTGATGCTGGCGATTCCGCCCTGGGCCTTCCTGCTGCTGGTCGCCGCGCTGTCGTGGCACGCCACGCGCAAGGCGGGGGCTACGGTGCTATATGTCGCCTGCCTGTACATGGTCGGCGCCGTGGGCTTGTGGGACAAGCTCATACAGACCTTCGCGCTGGTGTCGGTGTCGACGCTGGTGTCCATCGTGCTGGGCGTCCCGATAGGCATCATCGCGGCGCGCAGCAACTTCCTGCGCCGGGTGCTGACCCCAGTGCTGGACGTCATGCAGACCCTGCCCGGCTTTGTGTACCTTATTCCGGTGCTGATGCTGTTTGGCCTGGGCAAGGTGCCGGCCCTGTTCGCCACCATTATCTATGCGATGCCGCCGCTGATCCGCCTGACCATACTCGGCCTGCGCCAAGTCGATCCCGACATCATGGAAGCCGCGCAGGCCTTCGGCGTTACCCGCTGGCAGATGCTGACCCGGGTCACTCTGCCGCTGGCCCGCCCCAGCATCATGGCGGGAATCAATCAGGCCACCATGATGGCGCTGGCCATGGTGGTGGTGGCGTCGATGATAGGCGCGCGCGGCCTGGGCGAAGACGTACTGGCGGGCATTCAGACGCTGGACGTGGGCCGCGGCCTGCAGGCGGGGGTGGCCATCGTGATACTGGCCATCGTCATAGACCGGATTACCCAGGCCTACGGGCGGCCGCGCCGGCGGCGCCCCGCCTCGTCGCAGGAGAAGCTGTAATGAGCGACGCAAAAATAGAAATACGCGACGTGTACAAGGTTTTCGGCCCCCGCGAAGGCGGGCCGCAGGAAGCCAAGGCGGTCGAACTATTGCGCGGCGGAGCCGACAAGGCCAGCGTCCAGGCCGAGACCGGTTGCAATGTGGGCCTGGCCGGGGTCAGCGCCAAGCTCGCCGCGGGGCAGATTTCCTGCATCATGGGCTTGTCGGGATCGGGCAAGTCGACCCTGATCCGGCATCTGAATCGCTTGATCGACCCCTCGGCCGGGCAGATTCTGGTCGACGGCAGCAACATCCTGGACCTGAGCATGCCCGAACTGCGCGACCTGCGCCGGCGCCGCATCAGCATGGTGTTCCAGAACTTCGGCCTGCTGCCGCACGTCAACGTCATCGACAATGTGGCTTTCGGCCTGCACGTGCGCGGCGAAAGCCAGGCGCAGGCCCGCGCGGCCGCCGGTGCCTGGCTCGAGCGGGTGGGCCTGGTCGGGTATGAAAAAAACTATCCCGACGAGCTGTCGGGCGGCATGCGCCAAAGAGTGGGCCTGGCGCGGGCACTGGCCATCGATGCGGACGTCCTTTTGATGGACGAAGCATTTTCAGCCCTGGACCCCCTGATACGCTTCGACATGCAGGACCAACTGCTGGCCCTGCAACTGCGGCTGCAGAAGACCATCGTCTTCATTACGCACGACATCGAAGAAGCCCTGCGCCTGGGCCAGAACATCGTGATCCTGCGCGACGGCAAGGTGGAACAGGTAGGCAGCCCGGACGACATCCGCAATCACCCGGCCAATGAGTATGTGGAAAGATTCGTCGTGCGGCGGGTCACTGCCTGAGGGCGGGCCGCCCTCAGGCAGTGATGAAAACACGAGGGCCCGGCTTCCTGTATAATGGCGGGCTTGGCAGATGATGCCCTGGCGCAATGGCAGAGTGGTTATGCAGCGGATTGCAAATCCGTGTACGTCGGTTCGATTCCGGCTTGCGCCTCCAGCAAGAAACAAGGCTCTCAGCAATGAGGGCCTTTTTCTTTGGGCGATATCCCACCGGGATGCCCAGCCCGCATAGCGCCGCCCGCTCTCAGCCCCTAAAAGCCCCGTCGCCACGCCGATGCGGGCCTGCAGATCTTGGGCTGGCTGCTTGCCAGCCCACTTCTATTGGCGCGTAGGCAGCACCTTGGCCGTATCGAACCCTTGGCGGCGCGCGTAGTCGAGCAGGCGCTGCACAATGGCGGGATCTGCATAGGGCGACCGCGCCAGCACCCACAGGTATTCACGGTCGGGGGTGCCCACCAGCGAATACTGGTAGTTGCCCTCGATGCGCAGGATCCAGTAATCGCCCCACACCCACGGCAGCCACGAGGTCCAGGCCGGCGCGAAACGAACCTGCAATCTGGCCTTGTCGTTGAAATCGTCGTTGAGCCGCCCCTGGCCCTGCACCGACTCGATGGCACCATCGCGCTCGCGGCACTGGTTCGTTACGCCGAGCTTGTTGCCCGCCTCGAGCGTGTAAATGGCCTTGACCTCGCCCGCGCATTCGTCCTGGAAGCTATTCGGCAGCCGCGCCAGTTCGTACCAGGTGCCGGCATACCGGGAAAGATCCACGCCAGACTGGGTGGGCATGTCTTCCCCACGGCCGGCGCCGGCGCAAGCGCTCAAGGCCAGCGCGGCGACAACCGGAAAACACATTGCGAACCGCATGCCGGCTCCTTCATGTGCGACACCGAAGCGGGCGCATCTACCCACTATGCTACCGTACAGACACCAGGCGCCGGCGTGCTGCCGGTGCGCTTTTTTCGCCTATCTACAACGGTTTCGCCATGGACTCTTCCGTCAAAGCAGCCCTGGCCAAATGGCCCGATGTTCCCGCCGTCTACGGCTGGCTGTCGCTGGACGAGCGCGGGCGCTGGCGGCTGCACCCCGACGGCGACGCGGCCGATGGCGGGCCAGGCGACTCCATCACGAACACGCAGATACTGGAATTCATCGGCCGCAACTACGAAGGCGATGAACAGGGCCGCTGGTACTTCCAGAACGGCCCGCAACGCGTGTATCTACGCCTGGATGCCGCTCCCTACCTGCTACGCCGCGCCGACGACGGTATCGGGTTGACCACCCACACAGGCCTGCCGGTGCATGCCGTGGCCGCCTGGTGGCTGGACGACACCGGGCGCCTGTACGCCCAGGCCGACGCGGGGCCCGCCATGATCGAAGGCCGCGAACTGCCAGCCGTGCTGGAC
>DASPIV010000230.1:0-36825 GCA_035628955.1 Bordetella sp. | reverse complement strand
GCCATCGGTGGCTGGCCTGACGTTCGTGGATTGGCAGCAGCCCATCGGCTGTGGCGGCGTGGCGGTATTTCCGGATGACATCATCGTGTCCGATCAGGACGGTGCCGTGGTGATTCCGGCCGCGCTGCTGGCCGACGTGGTCGGCCTGGCGGTCGAGCAAGAGCGTCTGGAAGGCTGGATCATGGACGAAGTGCAGGGCGGCGCGAGCCTGCCCGGCCTGTACCCGCCCAACACCGAGAACAAGGCCCGCTACGAAGCCAGCAAGAAGCAATAATTCTGGTGGTGGCTGGCTCGGGCACCCATGGCGCTACCTTAAGGCGCAAACTTGTTCTTGTGCCGGGTATTGCCAGGTGTCTGGCTCCGCAGGGTGCCTGACACCGCCAGGGCGCTAGTTCACCAGTTGGCCGGCGCGTGGGTCTTTGCGGGCCAGGCGGGCCAGCAGGTGGTCGACTTCCTGGCGGGCCACAGGCGACATGGGGCTGGCCGGCTTTCGTTGCGCGGCCGATGTCAGGATGCCGCGCCGCATCAGTATGTACTTGCGCACGGCCAGGCCCGCGCCGGGCTGCTGCTCGTAGCGCAGCAGGGGCAAATGGGCATCGAACAGGTCGTGAGCTTCTTCGCGCTGGCCTTGCGCATTCAGGCGCACCACATCGCACAGCATGTCGGGGAAGCAATAGCCCGTATTGGCGCCGTCGGCGCCGCGCTCCATTTCGTAGTCCAGGAACAGCCCATTGTTGCCGCACAATATCGAGATATGGCGCATCTTGCCTTCTTGCTCGAACTTGCGCAGCGTGGAGATTTTTTCCAGCCCCGGCCAGTCTTCATGCTTGAGCATCACGCACGAAGGCAGGTCGTCGACGATGCGCTTGATGACGCCCGGGCTCATCTGCACCGAGAACGTCAGCGGATAATCTTGCAGCACGAAAGGCACGTCGGGGCCGATGGCCTCGACAGCCTGCCGGTAATAGTTGACGATCTGGTCATCGGTGCGCAGTGTGTTGGGCGGCGCGATCATCACGCCGGCGGCGCCGCGGTCCATGACGTCGCGCGTCAGCGCCCGCATGGCGGCGAAGCCGGGCGCCGAGACGCCCACGATGACGGGTAATTGCCGGGCCCGCCCTATGACCAGGCTGGCGACGGCCAGCGATTCGGCATGTTCCAGCTTCTGGGCTTCGCCAAGCTGGCCCAGCACGGTGACACCGGTAGAGCCGCATTCGACATAGAAATCCATCATGCGCCCGATGGATTCGGTGTCGATGCTGCCGTCGTCGAAAAAGGGCGTGGGGGCGATGGGGTAGACCCCTTTCGCATTGCTAGTCAGTGGCATGTGCGGTGGCTCCGTAGGTGGCATTTCCGATGACAGTCATGCCGTTGCGGGTGGATGCACCGATTATCACCTGACTTCGGTGGGACGGTGCAAAGGGGGCGCCGGGCCGGCATTCAGCAATATGTGCGCCGGCGGTGCTGTCCTGTACGATGTCACGACCGCGCAGTTCGGGCGGGCGAGATCGCCCGAATGCCCAGCCATCCAACAGGAGACCACCCATGCAATTCCTGGATACAGTCGTGAACAGCGTCAACAGCCTGGTATGGGGGCCGCCGATGCTGGTGCTGATCCTGGGTACCGGGCTGTATCTGATGCTGCGCCTGGGTTTCATGCCCCTGACCAAGATCGCGGCCGGATTTCGGCTGGCCTGGCGCAGCCGCACCAAGCGGGATGACGATACCGGTGAAATCAGCCCTTTCCAGGCGCTGATGACCAGCCTGGCCGCCACGGTGGGCACGGGCAACATCGCGGGCGTGGCCACTGCCATCTTCCTGGGCGGCCCCGGCGCGTTGTTCTGGATGTGGGTGACCGCCCTGGTCGGCATGGCCACCAAGTACAGCGAGGTCCTTCTGGCGGTGCATTACCGCGAAAAAGATCCGCGCGGCGAATTCACGGGCGGGCCGATGTACGCCATCCGCAATGGCCTGGGGCCGAAGTGGGCGTGGCTGGGCATGCTGTTCGCCCTGTTCGGCGGCCTGGCCGGCTTCGGCATCGGCAACATGGTCCAGGTCAACAGCATGTCCGACGCCCTGCAGGCATCTTTCGGCGTGCCCGACTGGGTCACCGGCGTGATCACGATGGTATTGATCGGCATGGTGGTGCTGGGCGGTATCCGCCGCATCGGCGCGGTGGCCGAGGCGCTGGTGCCCTTCATGTGCGTGGCCTATATCGTGGCTTCGTTGGCGGCATTGGTAGTCATGGCCGATGCCATCCCGGCTGCGTTCCAGTTGGTGTTCACTCACGCTTTCTCGCCAGTGGCGGCCACCGGCGGCTTTGCCGGCGCGGCCGTCATGGCCGCCATGCGCTACGGCGTGGCGCGCGGCATTTTTTCGAACGAAGCAGGGCTGGGCACTGCCGGCATCGTGCAGGCCGCCGGCACCAGCAACAGCCCGGTCCGTTCCGGCATGATCGGCATGATCGGTACTTTCATCGACACCATCATCATCTGCACCATGACCGGCCTGGTCATTGTGTGCTCGGGCCTGTGGACCAGCGGCGACAGCGGCGCGGTGCTGTCGTCGGCGGCATTCGAGGCCGCATTGCCCGGCGTTGGCAACTATGTCATTGCCGTGGCGCTGGCGATCTTCGCCTTCACCACCATTCTGGGCTGGAGCTACCTGAGCGAACGGTGCTGGGAATTCCTGGTTGGCGTGCGCGCCATCTTGCCGTTTCGCGTCATCTGGGTGCTGGCCGTGCCGTTCGGCGCCATTGCGCAGTTGGACTTTGCCTGGCTGCTGGCCGACACCTTGAATGGCCTGATGGCCATTCCCAACCTGGTGGCCCTGGTCATGCTGTCGCCGGTGGTCGTGAAGCTGACGCGCGAACATTTCGCCCGCGGGCCTGGTCAATAGCAGGGCGGGGGCGCCGGATATCACTTGCGCTTGCGGGTCGGCCGGCCGTGGTCGTTCAGATGCTCGGCCAGCGCATCGAGCTCTTGCGCCACTTCATGCCAAGCCCAGCGGATGACCTCGACAGCCTCTTTTTCCCTTGAATCCAGGGCCTGTTGCTCCATGGCGTCTTCGATGATGCCGTTCAGGCGCTCCAGTGGCGCGGTGGCCTGGCGCGGGGCGGTGCCGCGGCCTTCTTGCCGCACCGCCTCAGCCAGGCCTTCGATCTGCTTCCGGGTAGCCGTGGCCACCTTTTCCAGCGCGGGGCCCAGGCGCCGGCAAACGTTTTCCGACAGCGGCAGGCTGCCCGCGCGTTCCATCAGCGTGGCGGTGCGCCACAGCCCATCTATACGCTCGTGCAGCCGATGAATCAGGGTGTGCCGATACAGAAGATCGGCGGGAAAAGTGTGCACCTGCAACGCCATATCGCGCGCACGGCGACGGGCCTGTTCCATGACGGACTGGTTGTGCAGGCGCGGCCGGGTACGGCTTTCGCCCAGCGCCGAGGCCCATTGGGCCAGCAGGTCGCCATAGGCCTCGATCGATGCGGCCAGGTTGACGCAGACATTGCGGTGTGCCGAAAGCGGCATGACGGCGGCGGCGGCAAGAATGCCGGACGCCGAACCAATGACGATGGCCAAGGTCTTTTGCAGCGCGCCGCCAACGATGTCGTCATCGGGCGCGACTGTCAGCATGGTGACGGTGACCAGGCTGTAGCTCAGTGTCGGCCAGCGTATCGAAATATAGGCGGCCAGGCCGACGCCGCCCACTATGCTCCATGCCGCCGGTATGTCTTCGGATTGCGATAGCAGCACGAGCAATACGCCGAGCCCCATGCCAATCAGGGCCCCCAGTATGCGGCCCGTGGCTTCGCCTACCGTGCCTTCCACGCTGGCCCGCACGACGAACAGGGCCGAGAACGCTCCCCAGGCGATGTCGGGCAGTTTCAGCCACGCCATACAGGCGTAAGCCAGCAGCACGGCTGCCGCCGTCTGCAGCGGCAGCCGGATATCGTCGTGTGTCAGCGCTGCGCGGCAGGCGGCGGCCTGCTGCTTCAGAACGCTGGAAAATGCCGTAGTTCGGCGGCGGTCAGCGGAAGTCTTCAAGGTAGCAAGGCGGGCGGGGCCCATGTCGGTACGGACATGGGCCCGAGCAAGCTGCGTGCCTGGTCAGCGCCTAGTGCTGCGGTTGCGGCGCGGCACCGACATCTTCACGCACCCTGGCCACTTCAGCTGCACTGACGGCCGAGGCCTGGTTGCCCCAGCTGCTGCGCACGAAGCTGACTACCGCGGCGACTTCCTGGTCGTTCAGGCGCCAGTCGAAACCCGGCATCGCGTACTGCGTGGGCGCGGCTGCCGTGCCCGGCAACTGCGCCCCTTTCAGCACGATATGGATCAGCGAGGTCGGGTCGGCCGAGTTCACCGTCGAACTCAGCGCCAGCTGCGGGAACGTCTGCGCATAACCCTTGCCGGTGCTGCGGTGGCAGCCGGCGCAGTTGTTCAGGAACGTCATGGCGCCTTCGCCCTGGTCTTTGCCGGTACGCAGTGCCTGCGCCGCTGCGGCATCGTAGGCCAGCGGCCGGGTGGCATTCTTGTTCACCGGTGACAGTGTCTTCAGATAGGCCGCAATGGCGTTCAGGTCGGCATCGGTCAGGTGCTGGGTGCTGTCGGAGATTACCTGCGACATGCCGCCGAACGTGGCGGAATGATTGTTGACGCCGGTTTTCAGGAAGGCCACGATGTCGGCTTTGGACCAACTGCCCAGCCCGTCGGTCGTGTCGCCGCGCAAGTTCTTGGCCAGCCAGCCTTCCACTACGCCGCCGGACAGGAATTCCGGTCCGTCGGCGTCGGTCAGCGCTTTTTCCTGCAAGGCGAAACCGCGCGGCGTGTGGCAGGTGCTGCAATGGCCCAGTCCTTCCACCAGGTACTTGCCGCGCATTACCTCGGCCTGGCCTGGATCGGCGGCCTGGCTGGCCGGGGCGGCCCCGGCGGCGTCGGGCGCGAACATCCAGCGCCAGATGCCCAGCGGCCAGCGCATGGAAAGCGGCCAGATGATGTCCGTGCCCTTGTTGGCCTGGCTTACCGGTTGCACGCCATGCATGAAATAGGCGTACAGCGCTTCGATGTCTTGCGGCGATATCCGGGCGTACGCCGTATACGGCATGGCCGGGTACAGCGAATGGCCGTCCTTGGCGACCCCTTGGCGCACGGCCCGGTCGAAGTCTTCCAGTGTGTAGCTGCCGATGCCGGTATCCTTGTCGGGCGTGATGTTGGTGGAGTAGATCATGCCCAGCGGCGAGTCCAGCCCCAGGCCGCCCGCGAACGGCTTGCCGCCCTGCGCAGTGTGGCAGGCGATACAGTCGCCGGCACGCGACAGGTATGCGCCCCGCTCGATCAGTTGGGCATCGGCCCGTCCGGTGGCGCCTTCCGCGGCCCAGGCCGGACCTGCCAGCAAGACCAGGCCGGCCGCGATGATGGTGTGCTTGATCATCTTGCGTGCCTCCTCAAGCCTGGACCAGGGGGCCGGGGTTCTTCAGGTACTGCTCGCGTATGGCCTGCGCCGACCAATAAGCCAGCGCGCCCACGAGCCCGGTGGGGTTGTAGCCCATGTTCTGCGGAAACACGCAGGCGCCCATCACGAACACATTGGGTACGTCCCAGCTTTGCAGGTACTTGTTGACGACGCTTTCCCTGGGGTTCGAGCCCATGATGGCGCCCCCCGTGTTATGAGTGCTCTGGTACACGCGGGTGTCATAGTGCGAGCCTTTCTTGCGCACACCCACGAAGTACTTCTCGGGCTTCATGGCCTTGGCCACTTCTTCCATGCGTGCGCCCATGTAGGCCAGCATCTTGAATTCGTTGTCGTGCCAATCAAAGGTCATGCGCAGCAAGGGCTGGCCGTAGGTGTCCTTGTAAGTGGGATCCAGCGACAGGTAGGCGTCGCGGTACGACATCACCGAACCCGACATGCCGATGGCCATGTAGCGCTGGTAAGCGTCCTGCACCGCGCCTTTCCAGGCGGTGCCCCAGGTAGGCGTGCCCGGCGGCGTGGCCGCCTGCTTGATCGGACGCCCGCCCGTGCGCACATGCCGGATACTGGCGCCGCCCACGAAGCCCAGCGGGCCATGATCGAACTGGTCGCCGTTCAGGTCGTCCATGCTGACCCCGCCCGCACCCGTGCCCATGAAGGGATTGAGCTGCGTGCCCTTGGGCAGTAGCACATTGATGGCGCCGTTCATCTGGTACGCGTAGTTCTTGCCCACGACTCCTACATTGGTCTTGGGGTCATAGGGCTGGCCGATACCTGAAAGCAGCAGCAGGCGCACGTTGTGCATCTGGTAGGCCGACAGGACCACCAGGTCGGCGGGCTGGTCGATCTCGCGGCCCTGCGCGTCGATGTAGGTGACGCCCACCGCCTTCTTGCCGGTGGAGTCCAGGTTGACCTTGATGACGTGCGAATGCGTACGCAGTTCGAAGTTGGGTTTCTTCAACAGCACCGGCAGGATGGTGCTTTGCGGCGACGCCTTGGCATACATGTAGCAGCCATAGTTCTCGCAGAAACCGCAGAAATTACAGGGTCCCAGGCGCACGCCGTAGGGGTTGGTATAAGGACCCGATGCATTGGACGCCGGCGCAGGAAAGGGATTGAAGCCGGCTTCCCGGGCGGCCGTCTCGAACAATTGCGCGCTGAGCGTGGTGGCCAGCGGCGGTAGCGGGTATTCCTTGCTGCGATGGCCTTCGTGCGGATTGCCGCCCTCGACGATCTGGCCGTTCAGGTTGCCCGCCTTGCCCGACGTGCCGCACACGTATTCGAACTGGGTGAAGCAGGGTTCCAGCTCGTCGTAGGTGACGCCGAAGTCCTGGATGGTCATGTCTTCGGGTATGAAATCCTTGCCGTAGCGGGTTTCGTAGCGCGTGCGCAGCTCGAGCTCTTCGGGCAGGATGCGATAGTGCATGCCGTTCCAGTGGAAGCCTGCGCCGCCCACGCCAGTGCCCAGCAGGAACGAGCCGTTCTGGCGGTACGGCACCGCCACGTCATTGACGCCGTGGCGAATGGTGACCGTTTCTTTCGACAGGTCCTGGAACAGTTTGCCGCGCACCGAGTAGGCCAGTTCATCCAGCACTTTGGGGTACGGGGCGTCTTTGGGGGTGTCCTGCATGGCGCCGCGTTCCAGCGCCAGTACATGCAAACCCGCATCGGTCAGTTCCTGCCCCATGATGGCGCCGGTCCAGCCGAATCCCACCAGCACCGCGTCGACTTTGTCTTTCTTGATGGCCATGGGCTTACCCCTTCTTGCCGGAGATCGACACCGGACCGTAGGGATACTTGGCGTTGGGCTGGTCGGTCCAGTCCATGAAATCGCCGCGCGCCCCGGGGAAGCCCACCATCTTCCAACCAACCATGTTCTTGTTGCCGCCGTACATGGGGTCGGACAGGAAGCCTTCTTTGGCGTTGCCCAGCAGGAAGCTGAAGAAAGTGGCCGAAGGCACGCTATCGAGCTCGATCTTGCCGGCCTGCAAGTCTTTCAGCACCTGCTCTTGCAGCGATCTGTCGAGTCCGGCGTACGCGCTGCCATGGGTTTTCATGCACCAGGCATCGCACGCCGCGATGCCGTGGCGGTACGCGTCACGGGGAGTCAGGTTGAGCTGGTACCCCAGTTCGGGCACCGAATCGGGATGGAAGGGCCCTTGCATATACCAGAGCTTGCCGTGGCCGTAGGGCGTTTCCATCTGGCGGTCGATGAACTCGGGCACGCCTGCGTCGATGGCGCCGGGACCGTACTCGTCGGCAGGGATCAGGTGGTCGACCGCGGCGTTGATGAAGGCCCACTCTTCCTGGGTGAAGTAAGTGGGCGCATAGGCCTCGGCGGGGCCGGCAACGCGGTCGGCCTGGTTGCTGCAGGCCGTTTGCGTGACCGCTACACCGCCCGCAAGTGTCGAGGCAGGTACCAGCGCCAATGCCTGCAGGAATCGCCTGCGCGGCCGCGTGTCTTCTGTCATGTGACTCTCCCAAGTTTGCTTCCTGCTGTCTCGGCCCGACTGAGAACATGCATTCTGGAAACACGGGACCACAGGCTGGAGACAGCGCCAACGATGAATCGCCAGCATCTTCCTTCAGGGGAAGACCCGATTCATTATGCGCTTCTGAGCGCAGCAGGCACGGATGCTTGAGTGGATAAGTCGGAATTCAGGGCGATGTCAATGACAGAAAAATAAAATGGCGCGCCACGCCCGCGCGCCAGCTGCGGCCGCTCATCGATACCGGCCTGCATCACGTTGGTTGAATGGCTTGCCGTCGGGCGCCGCCTCGGCTCAGGGGCTGGCGGCAGGGCCGCAGATGGCGGCCTTCGCGGCAGGATCGCCGGTGCAGCGCACCAGCATGTAGGCCGCATCGATGTCGCCTCCCGGCAGGCGTGGCTGGGATTGCTTCATTGCAAGGCGCGCATGGGCCAGCAATTCTCCGGTGGGCGCTGCCAGGGCCAATTGGGGTTGCGCCTGCAGGCGCCGGTCGATGACCTCGGCTGCCACGGCAAGTTCCAGGCCCAGCATGCGGTAGGCATGGTCCACGATGCGATCCAGCCGCTCGATGGCCAGCGGCGCCTGGGTGCCTACGTCTTCGATGTCCTTGGCCGAAGGCTGCACCAGGGATGACACCGGCAAGGTATCGGCAAAGACTCGGGTCTGTATGACGTTGGCTGTTTTCCAGAACCCCGCCAGGCTGCCCGGCGGCTGCCCTTCCAGCAGGTCGATGCCGGTGAAGTCCTTGGTTGCCAGCCGGTTGGCGCGTTGCATGGATTGGTTGGTCAAGTGGCTCAGGCCAATGGCCATGGCCTGCGCGTCCAGCACCCAGCTGACAGGTTCGAAGTGGGCGGTGGGAATGACCGCGCCCTGCACCGGCCGGCCGTCCACCGTGCCGCTTACGTAATAGCGGGCCTCTTGCTCGGGTGCGTTGTCGGGCGCGCGTACGTCGACCAGCACCGTGGGATTGTCGTCCGATGCATTGAGCTGGATGCTCAAGTGTCCGGCCAGGGCCTGCAGCTGTTCGCGCAGCGCGCCGTGCAGTTGCGCAGTGGTGCGGAAACTGAGCGGGTCCTGGCTGAAGCGGGCCGGATCTTTCTTCCATAGATAACTGCCCTGCAGCAGGTCCGACATGTCGGCCGCGGCTTCGCGATGGCCCTTGAAAGGCCGTACTGCCACGCTGCCGGCCAACAGCGGCGCCACGTTGCCATTGAGCGCCTCCAGGCTGGCCAGGAACACCAGGTCGGCGCGCCTGAGCAAGTGCTCCAGGTCGTTTGCCACCAAGGCCGCATGCCCGGCCGAGTAGGCATTGGAGCTCATGATGGCCAGGGCATCCTTGGCGAACGGACGCACCGGTTCGATGCCCGCATCCCGCAGTGCCCGGGCGGCAGGCTGGCGCTGGCCGTCGACGATCACATCGCCCACCCCCATCATCGCAAGCCCCGTGTATGCCAGCAGGAATATGTCGGCCTCGCCCACCGAGGCGTCGCGCGGCACGGCGGGCGTGATGCCGGCGTTGAGCAGCGCGGCATACATGTCGGCAATAACCGGCTGCATGCCCGATGAACCGGTAAGCGCCGTGTTCAGCCGCACTGCCATGGCCGCGCGCACCCGTGCCGCATCGGTGGCGGGCCCGGTTGCACGGCTGTGGGAAATGAGCAGATTGCGATTGAACGCTTCCGACGACTTGCGCACCTCGCTGGCGTTCTCGCGCTGGCCTTCCAGGACCGCAACCTGCCTGGCCGAACCCACGCCCCGGTTCAGGCCATAGATCGGCATGTCGGCCGCCGCGGCTGCCAGCACGATATCGTGGGCGCGCGCCACGCGGGCGCGCGCTTGCGGATCGATCTGAACCGGCGCGCCGGCACGCGCGATCTGCGCAACTTGCCGGTAGGTCAGGTGGGCGCCATCGAGAACCACCGGCTCTTGCGCGCGGGCCGACCAGGGCGCCGCGATACACAAGACGGCGAACATCAGGCAGGCGCCGCTGCGCCGCCGGTCTGGGAAGCTATGCATGATGACCTTCCGAAGTAGATGAGAACGAACCGTGCGCGGGCGGCGGGGCGCCTAGTCAGGTAGGCGCGCGGCGCGCGCCGGGGTCAGTCGACGTGAATGTTGTTCTGCTTGATGAGTTCGCCCCAGGCCTGGTATTCCTGGTTCACCTGGCGGGTAAAAGCATCTACACCCGAGTCGCTGGCAAGCACGCCTACCGATTCCAGGTAGCTTTGCATTACGGGTGTCTGCATCACGGCCTTGACCGCCTGGGCGATTTTGTCGGTAACGGCGCGCGGCGTACCGGCCGGCGCGAATAACCCATACCAGCCCGTTATATTGAATTGCGGCATGCCCAGCTCGCCCAGCGTGGGGATATCCTGCACCGCCCGCAGGCGCTGCGCTCCGCTGATCGCCAGGATGCGCACCTTGCCCTGTTTGGCGAAATTGATGGCCGTTATCGGGTTGTTGAACATGAACTGCACCCGGCCGGGCACCAGGTCGCCCATGGCCGGGGCGTCGCCTTTGTACGGGACATGCGTGGCCTGGGCGCCTACGCGGTCGTTCAGCATGGCGCCGAAGATGTGGAAGGTGCTGCCGTTGCCCAGGCTGGCGTAGGCCATCTCGCCCTGGTGGCGCTTTGCGTAGTCGACGAACTGGGCAAATGTATCGACCCCCAGCGACGCCGGCACGATCAACGCAGTGGGTACCTGCGCCACCATGTAGATCGGCTGCAGGTCCTTGATGGGGTCGTACGGCAAGTCTTTCTGCAGCCACGGCCCCTGCACGATTCCCGCCGGCGCGTTCATCAGCAGCGTGTAGCCGTCGGGCTGGGCGCGCACCACCAGGTCGGTGGCGATGATGGTGTTGCCGCCGGGCTTGTTCTCGACAACGACCGGCGTATTCAATTGTTCGCGCAGGCCTTCGGCCATGCGGCGCGTGATGGTGTCGAATCCGCCGCCGGCCGGATACGGAACCACCATCCGGATGGGCTTGGACGGATAAGTCTCGGCCGCTGTCGATGCGACAGGGATGGCGGCGGCCGCGGCCAGTGCCCAGAAGGCGCAGGCGATTCGATGACGGAATGGCATACAGTGCTCCAGCTTGTGTTCGACAGAAGATGGTTTCAGGGAAGGGCGAGCGTGTCGGAACGTGCGCCTATGCGGGACAGCCATGCGAGTACGTGTGGATAGGGCTGCAAGTCATAGCCGCCCATGGGCGCCATGCAGGTGTAGGGGTACAGCGCGATATCCGCCACGGTGTATTGGTCGGCCGCCAGGTATTCGTGGCGGGCCAGATGGTCGTCCATGACGCGCAGGGCCCGTACGCCTGCCTCGCGCAGCGCGATGACTTCCGGGGCGTCGGGCGCGGCGCTGCGCGCGATCGAAACTAGAAAGCGCGGCCGCGCGAAGTTGCGCAGATGGTCGTACTGTTCGAAGAACAACCACTGCAGCACGTCGGCACGTGCGGCCGGCTCGGTGGGCAGATATGGGCTGCCCTCGGCCAGCACCAGCAGGATGGCATTGGATTCGCGCAGCGCCATACCCTGGTCGGTGACGAGCACGGGGATCCGGCCCAGCGGATTCAAGGCCAGCATTTCCGGTGTGCGCGCCTCGCCCGCCGCCAGGTCCAGCACGCGCCGTTCATACTGGTGTCCCAGCAATTGCAGCAGTTGCCGCAGCTTCCAGCCGTTGCCGGACTTGCGGCTGTCGTACAGCGTCATCATCGGTGGCACCTTCAGGCTTGGGGATCGAGAGCGTACATGGACAGGGGCGCCTGCATGCGCGCTTCTACGTCAGGGTAGACATTGGGGTCGTAGATGCCCGCCCCCATGGGCAGGCGGGCCTTGGGGATCACTACCAGCGCGGCCCGCTGGCCCGGCTTCATTTCGGAAATCGCCAGCACGGCGCCGGTGTCCAGGTCGATGGCGGCCTGCAGATCCGGGAACGTGGACACGCGCTTTCCGTCAGCCTGCAGGGTCATGAATTCGTTGCACACGCCCAGTTGCAGCAACTGTCCGCTGTCTTGGTCGGCCAGGCTGACCGTGCCGACGTCGAAGCCGTCCTGGTAGGCTACGGTGTTCTCCTGGATGGCGCCTTTTGCCAGCAGGCGCGCGCCGCCCGTCGAAACCAGGGCCGCGATGCGCGCTTCGGCGTTTTCTCCCGCGTCCAGCATCGCCTTGCCCAGCGCCAGTTGGCAGCCGATGGCGCCGGGCGCGGCCGCCTGCGCCACCAGTGTTGCGGGCAGCGGGCCGCGACAGGCCATGATCAGGCCGCCCGCCTGCACCGCTGCCGCACGCAGCAGCGTCGAGGTGGTCAGCATGTTGCCGTGCAGCGTGATCTGCAGGTTCGCGCCGGCACCCGCCTGGTACAGCAGCGTGTCCGGCTGCGAAGACAGGCCCAGGCTGCCCATGCGCACCGTGGGGTGGCCGCGCCCGTTGCAGGCTGCGTCCAGCAAGGGCACGTTCAGCTCGGCGGCCAGCAGCCAGGCATAGAAGCCCGGCACATGGCCGGGCATGACGGCATCGATGCGCACGCCGCTGGCGGCGATCAGGTTGCGCGCCGCCAGGACAGCATGATCCGGATCGGCCAGGTGCTTGCCCGCGCCGGGCGCGCCCACGGCCGTGGATACCAGTATCTGGCTATCGGGGGGCAGGCTGTCGAGCTGGCGCAATGGCAGCGGGCCGCGCTGGCAGGCGAGTTCGGCAAAGCGCCGGCTCTGGGCAACGCGTGCCCGGCCGCTGCCGCCGGCCGACAGCAGCAGGCCGCCCATGATGGCCGCGTCGATGTCCGCCGGAACTAGATGATCGGTAATCATGTCCGGCTCCCGGATAGTGTCAGGCCGGCGGTTTCGGCGGCCGCCCGCGCTTCGTCATAACCGGCTTCGGCATAGCGGGTGACGCCCAGGCCGGTGTCGGCATCCAGCACGGCGCGCAAGCGCTCGGCGGCCAGCGCCGTACCGTCGGCGATCACGGTGTGCCCGGCGCTTTGTGATTTGTTGCCGTTGGAATGGATAGCCACCAGCGAGGCGCCGCCACTGCATGCCAGCATGGCATTGAGCAGCGGCCAATCGGCAATGGCATCGCTGCCGTCCTGCATTTTTTCCGTTTCGCGATAGGGCGACGCGACGGACCCCGCGTCCAGGTGGTCGCGGGTGAAGGCGATTGGTGCCGAGATGCGGCCGTCGGCCACGGCCTCGTTCACCCGCAGGGCCAGGCGGCTGCGCTCACCGTGGCCCAGCCAGCCGATGCGCGCGGGCAGCCCCTGGAACTGGATATGGCGGCGCGCCATCTCGATCCAATGGCGGATGGGATGGCCGGCCTCGAAGGTATCTTCGATGAGACCGTCTATCGCGTCGATGTCCCGTGTGTCGCCCGACGCGGCCACCCACCTGAAGGGGCCGATGCCGCGGCAGAACAGCGGGCGGATGAACAAAGTGACGAACGATTCCAGGGCGGCGGCCTCGGGCAGCCCGGCCTCGGCCGCGCGGGCGCGCAGCGTGTTGCCATATTCGAAGGCCAGCGCGCCGCGCCGCTGGAATTCCAGGATGGCGCCAGCATGGCGCACCAGGGTTGCGGCGGCTGCGGCCAAGGCCGCGGAGGAATCTTCCCGCAGCCAACGCGCCGCGCTGTCGGGCGTGTGGCCCGATGGAACGTAGCCGCGATACGGGTCGACCATGCATTGGTCGGTAACGATGTCCGGCTGGAAACCTTGCTTCAGCATGACTTCATAGAGATCGGCCGCATTGCCGGCCAGGCCTACCGAGCCTCCCAGGCCCGCCCGGGCCAATTCGGCGATGCGGGCCAGCGCGGCGTCCAGCGACGGGGCGATCTCGTCCAGGTAGCCGGTATCGGCCCGGCGCTGCAAGGCGGCCGGATTGACGTCGACCACCAGCGTCGCGGCGCCGGCCATCTTGCCTGCCAGGGGCTGCGCGCCGCCCATGCCGCCGCATCCGGCGGTCAGGATCACGCGTCCGGCCAGGCTGTTGCCGAAGTACAGGCGCGCCGCGCTGGCAAAGGACTGGTAGGTGCCTTGCACGATGCCCTGGCTGCCGATGTACTGCCAGCAGGCCGCCGTCATGCCGGGCAGAATGGTCAGGCCTTGTTGTTCCAGCTTGTACATGGCGTCGTCACCAGCCCATCGGCCCAGTACGTTGCCATTGGCCAGCAGCACGCGCGCCGCGCGTTCGTGGGTGCGCAGGCGCACAACGGGCTTGCCCGACTGGACCAGCAGCGTCTCGTCGTTTTCCAGCGACTTCAGCGCCGCCACGATACGATCGAAGCTGTCCCAGTCGCGTGCGGCCTTGGCCGCCGACATGTAGACCACCAGGTCTTCCGGCCGTTCGCCGTTTTCCAGATTGTTTTCCAGCATGCGCAGGATCACCTCCTGGTGCCAGCCCTTGCAGCGCAGGGTGGTCCCGCGCTGTGCGCGTATGCGTCTTGGTTCCATTGGTTTCCCTTGAAGTCTTTCCTGTTCAGGCCGGCAGCAGAGCCTGGTCCAGCCTGCATAATGTCCGATACAAAACCTGTGCGCCATGGGCCAGCTGATCGGGTTCCAGCCACTCTTCGGGGCAATGGCTGCGGCCGTCGCGGCACGGCACGAAGATCATGCCCATCGGGCCCAGTGCCGCCATGTAGGCCGCATCGTGGCCCGCCCCGCTGGGCAGCACCTTGCTGGCCAGGCCCAGGTCGGCGGCCGCTTGCTCGATCTGGCGCATGACATCGGCACTGCAGGCCGTGGGAGCAGCCTCGGTCAGGTCGGCCAGGTCGGCGCCGAGCTGCAGCGCGCGCAGCCTGGGCTGGCAGGCCGCCAGCAGTTTTTCGGGAAAGTCGCGCAGCACGGCCGGATCGTCGCTGCGCACTTCCAATGTCATGCGGGCCGATCCAGGCACGGCATTGGCCGCGTTCGGCGTGATGGCCATGTGCCCGATGGTGGCCACCACATAGCGGGGCTGGCCCTGGTAGGCCTCGGCCTGGCGGCGGGCGCCAATGATCAGTTCGGCCGCGCCCACCAGGGCATCCCGGCGGATGTCCATGGGCGTGGTGCCCGCATGGTCGGGACGGCCATGTACTGTCAGGGCCACGCGGCGGATGCCGACAATATGGCTCACTACCCCGATCGGCAGGCCGTGATGTTCCAGCACCGGCCCCTGTTCGATATGCAGTTCGATAAAGGCGGCGTTGGGACGGCTGCGCCGGTCGGCGCTTGCCAGTGCCGCGCTGCTGCCGCCGATACGGTCGATTGCCTGCGCCAGCGTTTCACCGCCCGGCTCGGCCTGTGCCAAGTGTTGCGGACCCAGTTGGCCCGCCATGGCCCGGCTGCCTACGCAGGACACGCCGTAGTCGCTGGGCTCTTCGGACAGGAAGTCGATGACCTCGAACGGATGCTCCAGCACATGGCCATCTTCTTGCATGCAGTGCGCAATCTCCAGGCCGGCCAGTACCCCGGCTATGCCGTCGAAGCGGCCGCCTTCGGCAACGGTGTCGCAATGCGAGCCGGTAGCAAGCGGCGGCAAGCCGGGACGTCGCCCAGGCCGGCGGCCCACCAGGTTGCCGGCGGCATCGACATGCGTGTCCAGCCCCGCGGCGCGGTATGCCTGTTCCAGCCAGGCGCGGGCCGCCTTGAATTCGGCACCGAAGGCACGCCGCGTCCACGGCGCATCGGCGCGCGTGAATGCCGCCAGGTCCATGACGCGGCGCCAGAGGCGGTCGGCGTCGATGCGGACCTGGTTCATCGAAGGCCTCCGGCGGGGCGCAGAAAGCGCCCGTGCCCGGCGGCGTTGCGCACGGTTCCGTCATAGGCCAATTGGCCGCGGCTGTACGTGGCGTGCACCCGCACGCTGAATGTCATGCCTTCGAACGAACTCCATTGCACGGCCGACACGCTGGTGGCGGGGTCGTAGGCATACCGCTCGGGCTTGAGCAGTACCAGGTCGGCGTCCTGCCCGACCGACAGGCCGCCCTTGCGGTCATGCAGCAGGAAGTGGCGCGCCGGGTTGGCGCTGAGCTGGCGCACCGCCATGGTGGGAGCGATGCCGTGGTTCTCGCAGCCGGTCCAGAAGGCCGGCAGCAGGGTCTCGAGGCCGGGGCCGCCGGAGGCATTCTTGAATACGTTGGGATTCGACTTGCGTTCCAGGCCCCAACTGACGTGATCGGAAGACACGAAGGTGCAAGCGCCGCGCGCGATGTGCGTCCAGAGCAGGTCGACCTCGGCCTTGGGCCGGATGGGCGGGTAATGCTTTGTCTTGGCGCCGAAGCGGCGGGTGTGTTCTTCGTGGTTCAGCATCAGGTACTGCACACAAGTCTCGATGGATGCCTGGTGCCCCGCCTGGCGGTACATGTCGCAGATCTCGAAGCCTCGGCTGGTAGAGACGTGCACCACGTGGGCGCGGGCCCCGGTCTGCGCGCCGATTTCATAGATGGACGCGGTGGCAAGGTTCTCGATCAGGGGCGGGTGCGCCCGCAGGAAGGCATCCCAGCCCGTGTCGCCTTCGGCCACCATGCGCTCGATATTCTTGCGTGTCAGTTCCTGCACCTGGTTGTGCACACCGCAGGCCAGGCCGGCTGCCGCGATGCGCCGGAAGGCTTCATACAACATATCTTCCTCGACGCGTGGGAAGCGCCGCGGAGTGGCTTCGAAAGTCGAGAACTTGAATGCGCACACCCCGCCTTCGATCAGGCCAGCCGCGGCGTCCAGGCCATGCGTGTCATTGAGCGTTCCGTACAAGGCCACATCGACATGGCAGTCGCGCTCGACTTCGGCGATCTTCGCGTCCAGGCTGGCCCGGCAGGCGACAGGTTCGGGGTCGTCGTAGGGCATGTCGACCATGACGGTGACCCCGCCCGCCGCGGCTGCCCGCGAGGCCTGGCCCAGGCCCTCTTGATTGGCCTGGCTGGCCGAATGGACCTGGCCATCTACCACGCCCGGCATGATCCACAGGCCGCGCGCGTCGATACTGTCGCGCGCGGCGGGCGCATCGGCGCCGCGATCGCCGCGGGCTGCCACGCGGCCGTCGCGCACGGCCAGCCAGCCGTCCGGCGTGATTGCCTGTGCGTCGACGATGCCGCCTCGAACTACCAGATCAAAATCGCTCACTGCGCCTTCCTCCGTGCATGGGAGAAGGCAGTATAGGAAGACGATCCTAGAATAGCTTATGCTTATTTGTTCAATTTCTATAATCAAATGTTATAGGTGAGCCGTGCGTATCAACCTGCGCCAGATCGAGGCGTTTCGCGCCATCATGCTGACCCATTCGATATCGGGGGCGGCCAAGGTGCTCAACGTGTCCCAGCCGGCAGTCAGCCGGCTGGTGGCCTACACCGAGCAGCGCCTGGGCATGCAATTGTTCGAGCGCATCAAGGGCCGCATCTATCCCACCCCCGAGGCGAACCGGCTTTTCATCGAAGTCGATTCGCTCTACCAGTGCGTGACCCGGGTCAACGAGGTAGCCGAGGACCTGGTCCACCAGCGCACGGCTTTCCTGCGGGTGGCATGCAGCGCAAACCTGAGCCAGTCGCTGTTGCCGCGTGCCATCAGCGCTTTCGCGCAGGCCCACCCCGATGTGCAGGTGGTACTGCGCACCATGAGTCCAAGCACGTTGCTGCAGTCGCTGCTTGACCGCCAGTTCGAGATCGGCGTCGCGCAGATGCCTATCAGCCATCCCAACCTGCGCGTGCATCCCCTGTTCGAAACCAGCCTGGTGGCGGCGATTCCGCGTTCGCATCCGCTGGCGCGACGGCGCCGCTTGCAGGTGTCCGATCTGCAGGATCAGAAGCTGATTGGCTATGCCAGTGATATTCCGTTCGCGCAGACCATACGCGAGATGGCCGCCCGGGCGGGCTGTATCTTGCGCTTCAGCATCGAAGTGCAGCAGGTGCACGTAGCCTGGGCGCTGGCCCAGGAACAGACCGGTATTGCGCTGGTCGACGAACTGACTGCCGCCGGCCTTCGCCATGCCGACGTGGTGGTGCGGCCGCTGGATGCGGAGTCCAAGGTGGATGTGGACGCCTTTCATCTGTTGTACGAGCCCTTGGGCCGGCCGGCCAAGGATTTCCTGAAGACCCTGCGCAGCATGACGCCCACACGCATGGCGGGCGGTTTCAAGTCCTGAGGGGTGGCGCGGGGCGTTGCTGGCCCTATGGCGGGCGCTTTAACCGTCTTTCGATTTGTTGATGAACCGTTTCATTGTGTGCTAGAGTTGCCAAAAATTGGAAAACTGGCGCACAAAAGCGCGGTTCTCAATAGAATCAGGAGACGGCATGGCGGCATGCAAGCAACTTAATGAATCGGTTCAATATGGCGGCACGGGGCCGTGCGCCGCTGCCTGGCGGGATCGCCGCGGTTTCCTGGCGGCCATGGGTGCCATGGCCGCCCTGGGCGTCAGCCGGCGCAGCCAGGCGGCAAGTTACCCTGCCAGGCCGTTGACGCTTTACGTGCCGTTTGCCGCGGGCGGCATTGCCGACAGCAATGCCCGCCTGGTTGCCGAGAAACTGGCGGCGCGGCTGGGGCAGCCGTTCGTCGTGGACAACCGGCCGGGCGCAGGGGGCAATATCGCCTTGGGCGTGGCCAGCCGGGCGGTGCCCGACGGATACAGCCTGATGTTCGGCACCAACGGCACCCATGCCGCCAATCGCTATCTGTACAAAGAATTCCCCTACGATCCGGTGCGCGATTTCGTGCCGGTGCACGGCCTGTTCGCGGACTTCAATGTGTTGGTGGCCGGCATGTCGGCGCCATTTGCCACATTCGACGACTTCCTGGCCCTGGCGCGCAGCCAGCCCGGCAAACTGACGTATGCCTCGGCGGGCGTCGGCACGGCGCAGCACCTGGTAGCCGAGCTGTTGCAAGAAGTGGCTGGCATCCGCCTGCTGCACGTGCCTTATAAGGGCGCCGGACTGGCCATGAACGATTTAATGGCCGGCACCGTGGACGTAATGTTCGATTATCCCATTACGAGCCTGCCACTGATCGGTGCCGGAAAACTGCGTGCGCTGGTCACTACGGGGCCCCGGCCCCTGTCCACCCTGCCTGGGGTACCCACGATTGCGGCGGCGGGCTATCCGGGCGCGCAGTCATCGGTGTGGTCCGGGCTGTTTGCGCCGCGTGGTACGCCAGCCGATGCCGTGGCGGTGCTGTCCGATGCATGCGGCGGCGTGCTTGCCGATCCGGCCGTGCAAAGGCGCGCCGCGCAGAATGGCACCGAACTTTTGCAGCAGCTGGACGCCCAGGCATTCCCGGCATTCGTCGCGGCCGAGGCCGGCCGTTGGAAAGCCATCGTGCAGACCGCGCGCGTGCAGTTGTGACGAGACGACAAGACTATGAACAAGCGCTGGAAAGTACGGCCGCCGCAGTCGAACTGGGGCGATTTCGGGCCCGATGATGAGTTGGGCCGCTTGAATCTGATCACGCCCCAGGCGGTGCTGCGCGGCATACGCGAAGTGCGCGATGGGCGCAGCATCTGCCTGAGCCTGCCGCTGGACTTGCCCGGCGGCAATGTGCTGAACCCGCGCCGGCATCCGCCCGCGCTGGCGCCGACGCGGCGCGATGGGCGGCCGGTCTACAACTTGCCGGTGGACCCGGCCGGCCATGCGCATACCGACGTGGTCTGCGACGACGCGGTGACTCTGCACACGCAGTATTCCACGCAATGGGACAGCTACGCGCACGTGGGCCACTTGTTCGACGTGGACGGCAATGGCCAGCCCGTGGCGGTGTATTACAACGGGTTCCGCGCCGGCACCGATGTGGTCGGGCCGGACGGCGATGCGCCTGTCGGTGCGCGCCGCCTGGGTATCCAGACCATGGCGGAAAAAGCCATCCAGTCGCGCGGCGTGCTGCTCGACCTGTACGCGCTATGCGGCGACGCGCGCCAATACGTGGGCTATGACGTGCTGATGCGCGCCCTGGACGCTGCGGGCGGTGATATCCAGGCCGGCGACATGCTGTGCCTGTACACCGGTTTTGCCGACAAATTGCTGGCGATGGCCGGCAAGCCGGACTTGGCGGTGCTGGATCGCAGTTGCGCCGTGCTGGACGGCCGGGATGAGCGGCTGCGGCGCTGGATCGTCGACAGCGGCGTCGCCGCACTGTGTGCCGACAACTATGCGGTCGAGGGTATTCCAGCGGGCCCGGCGGCCGAGCCCTGCGCGCGCCTGCCGCTGCATCAGTTGTGCCTGTTCCAGTACGGCATACCGCTGGGCGAACTCTGGTATTTAGCCGAACTCGCCCGTGCGCTGGCGGCCCAGGGCCGTTCGAAATTCTTGCTGACCGCACCACCGTTGCGCTTGCCCGGCGCCGTGGGTTCGCCCGTTACGCCGGTGGCCACCCTTTGACCGCATCATTCATTTCGCCCAAGCCTGGAGCCCTTACATGAATCACACAAAGCCTTTGGCGCCCAGCCTGGCGGGCCGCCGCATTCTGGTCGTGGGGGCGGGCCGCCCGGCGCAAGAGCGCGCGCCGGCGGGCAATGGCAATGCCACGTGCCTGGCGCTGGCGCTGGCCGGTGCGCGCGTGGCCTGCGCCGACCGCGATCACGATGCGGCGCAACGTACGGTGGACGATATCGTCGAGGCCGGCGGGCGCGCCACGGCACTGCAGGCCGACGTCGCGGACGTTGCGCGGATTCCTGGCCTGGTCGAGCAGGCAGCCGCTGACATGGAGGGCCTGGACGGCCTGGTGCTGAATGTGGGCATCAGCCATCGTGCGCCGCTGGCAAGCCTGAGCGCCGACAGCTGGGATGCGGTCATGAACGTGAACACCCGAGCGCACCTGTTCTGCGCCAAGCACGCCCTGCCCAGGATGGCGGCGGGCGGCTCGATTGTGTTCGTGTCGTCTACCGCATCGCGTCGGCCCGGCGGGCGCAACCCGGCTTACGAGGCCTCGAAAGCGGCGCTGTCCGCCGTGTGCCGGGCCGTGGCACTGGAAGGGCAGCCGGCCGGCATACGCGCGAACATCGTCATGCTGGGCTTGATCGACACCCCCATGGGCCGCGCCGCGACCCAGGCCCGGCCCGATCGCCTGACGCAACCCATGCCGTTCGGCCGCCAGGGCACGGCCGCGGAAGTGGCGGCCGCCATCCGTTTTCTGTTGTCGGACGAAGCCAGCTATATCAACGCCATCGAATTGCCGGTGGACGGCGGCATGTCCGCCGGCATCGCAATACGTAAATAGGGCGGCCCGCGTAGGGCGGCCCGCGTAGGACGCCCCGCTGTACCTCATTACAACGATACAAGGAGACCATGATGATTTCTCGATTTCGCGGCATGAAACGCTTGCTTGCATTGGCCGTGGCACTGGTGGCGGGCCTGCCGGCCTTGGCGGCCGCAGCCTATCCGGACCGGCCCATTCGCTATGTGATTCCGTTTCCGCCGGGCGGGTCAACCGACACCACCGGCCGCATCCTGGCCGAGGAAATGTCGAAGATCCTGGGGCAGCCCGTGGTGGTCGAGAACCGCGGCGGCGCGGGCGGCAATATTGGCGCCGCCCATGTCGCCGATGCGCCGGCCGACGGCTACACGCTGCTGCAAGGCACCATCGGTACGCACGGCATCAACCCTACGCTGTATGGCAATCTGCCATTCGATGCGCGCCGCGATTTCGTTCCCATTGCGCGCATGACGGCCGGCACGAACGTGCTGGTGGTCAATCCGGCGGTACCCGCGAAAACCGTGCAGGAACTGATTGCCTATGCCAAGCAGAATCCCGGCAAGTTGATGATGGGCTCATCCGGCGCGGGCAGCAGCATCCACATGTCGGGCGAACTGTTCCAGGTACTGACCGGCACCCGCTTCACGCACGTGCCGTACCGTGGCGGCGGCCCCGCCATGAACGACTTGCTGGCCGGCCATATTCAGCTGATGTTCGACAACCTGAATGTCTCGTTGCCGCATATCCAGGCTGGCAAGCTGCGGGCACTGGGAGTCACCAGCCGGACCCGCGCGGCGGTGTTGCCCGACGTGCCCACTTTGATGGAGGCCGGTGTTCCCGGCTATGAAGTCATCAGCTGGAGCGGCGTCTTCGCCCCCGCGGGCACGCCGCGCGATGTGGTGGAGAAGCTCAATGCCACCATCAACCAGGCGCTCGGTAGCGACACGGTACGCGCACGCTTTGACGAGGCCGGCATCCAGATCGACCTGATGGGCGTGGACCAGTTCAAGACCTTTGTCGATAGTGAGATCGATCGCTGGGGCGACATCGTCAAGAAGTCGGGCGCCAAGGCGCAATAGGCGGCCGATGATGCGCGCTATCGTCCTGGGTATCGACGGGCCGGCCCTGGCCGAGGTGCCGGTTCCGGAAATGGGCAGGGCCCAGGTTCGCATACGGGTGCAGGCCTGCGCGCTGAACCGGGCCGACGTGTACATGGCGGAAGGCCGCCGCCACGGCGACGGGGGCGGGCCGGGCGCGGTACTGGGCCTGGAATGGGCGGGGGTGGTGGACGCGGTGGGCCCCGATGTGCCGGGGCATATCCGCGTCGGCCAGCGCGTCATGGGCTCGGGACGGGGGGCCTTTGCCGAGTATGCCGTGGCTGACTGGGGGCGCGTGCTGCCCATGCCGCAGGGCATCGAAGATCCGGCCCTGGCCGCCACCTTGCCGATTGCATTGCAGACCATGCACGATGCCCTGGTTGCCCACGGCCGCATGCAGGCAGGGCAGTCGGTGCTGATCCACGGCGCATCGACGGCGGTGGGGTTGATGGCTGTGCAAATCGCCCGGCACATGAAGGCGGGCTGGATATGCGGCAGTTCGACCAGTATTACCAAGCGCGAGCGCCTGCGGGAACTGGGCGTCGACTTGACCGTCGATCCCTTGGCACCGGACTGGGCGCGGCAAGTGCTCGAAGCCACCGGCGGCAGGGGAGCGGAGGTGGTCGTGGACATGCTGGCCGGCCCGGTATTCAATGCCACGCTGGCCGCCACTGCCATCGAGGGGCGCATCGTGAACGTGGGACGGCTGGCGGGCCGCACGGCCAACTTCGATTTCGATCTGCATGCGCTGCGGCGCGTGCACTACAGCGGGGTGACCTTTCGTACGCGCACCCCTGAACAAGTCAGGCAGATTACCGCGCACATGCTGCGCGACCTGGGCCCGGTGCTGGACGCCGGCCTATTGCGGCTACCGGTGGACCGCAGCTTTGCGCTGGAGCAGGGCGCGCAGGCCCTGGCATACATGCAGACCAACCGTCACTTCGGCAAGATCATCCTGCGCGCCGCTTGACCGGGCCGCAGGAGCGGCGTTCGATCAAGGAGTACGGGAACGTGTTGCTGCGCGGCGCGGGCGGCGCTTCGCCGTTGCGCGCGTGAATGCGTTCAAGCAGCATGGCCGAGGCGCAATCGGCCACGGACTCCACCGGTGTGCGCAGCACGGTAAGCGGGGGGTCGTAGTTCTCGGCAAAATCGGTATCGCCTATGCCGATGACCGAGATGTCGTCGGGTACGCGCTTGCCCGTCATGGCAATAGCACGCAGGGTGCTGCTGAGGGTTTGCGTACCTTGCGCGATGATGGCCGTGGGGGCGCCGGGCCCGCCCAGCATTTCGGTGACGGCGTCGTAGGCCGAGCTGGTGGGCGTAGGCCCCTGGATCAGCAGTTCGGGCACGGGCAGCCCGGCCGCCTTGAATGCCGCCTTGTAGCCTTCGATGCGCCGGCGCACGGCGCGGCTTTTGGCTTGCCACAGCACCAGCGCGATACGGGTGTGGCCCAGCGCCATCAAATGGCCAACCGCCGTCTTGATGCCCTTGACGTGATCGTAGAGCACAGTGTCGGCATCGACATTCATGTCGCGGTCGTAGATCACCACGGGCATGGTCAGGTGTTGGACCGCTTCCAGCACGCCCGCATCGCGCTCGTTGCCGGGCGCGATGATCACGCCGTCCATGCCTCGCAACTGGAAAGTGTTCAGGATGTTGATCTCGCGTTCGGCGTCATTGAGCCCATTGGCCAGCAGCAGCATGTAGCCGGCCGTAAAGAAGCGCGCCTCGAGCGCGCGGAAGGCGCGCGCGTACAAGGGGTTGGTGACGTCGGAAAACATGCAGCCGATGGTCTTGCTGCTGCGCGAGCGCAATGCCTGCGCCGCATGATTGGGCCGGTAGCGCAGCGCCGCGATGGCGCGTTCGACTTTGGCACGGACTTCCGGCGTGACATTGGCGGCACCGTTGATAACGCGCGAGGCACTGCCCACCGAAGTGCCTGCCAGTGCAGCGACGTCCCGGATGCTGATCTGCTTGGGTCGCATGAGGGTCCTTTTTCCAGGCGCGAGTATAACCCGCGGTCCCTGACGCCAGACTGCCACGGGCGCCGTTGCCGCAGCGTCGAGCCGGCTTATTGATGAAACGATTCATTTAAAGATATACTCGATAAAAATCGATTCATGGAAATAACGGTGAAACGATGCCTTGGGTGGACGGGCGCGGGCTTCATCGATACGGAAACAAGGATGGCAATGACTACACATCGGGCCCATATCGGCGGCACCATCGGCGACATGATCATCCAGGCCATCGCGCGCTATCCGGACCGGGTCGCGTTCATCGACGATCAATCCCAGTTGAGCTATCGCCAGTTGGGCCGGCGCATCGGCCAGGCCATGGCCGCCTTCACGGCGCTGGGCGTCAAGCGCGGCGATGGCGTCGCACAACTGTCGGGAAACCGCAGCGACGTGTTCGTCGTCATGGCGGCGGCCTACCTGATGGGCCTGCGCTCGGTGACACTGCATGGCATGGGCGGCCTGGACGATCACGCCTACATCGTCGGCGACGCCGAGGCCTGTGTGTTTATCGCCGACCGCGGCTATCAGGCCCGCCTGCAGGCGCTGCGCGAACATTGCCCCGCGGTGCGGCACTGGTATTCGCACGACAGCGACGTGCCCGGACAGGCCTCGTTCTGGGAGTATGCGGGCGGATTCGAGCCGGCGCCGCTGCGGGTGGCGGCCGAGCACGATGACGTCATCCGCCTGGCCTATACCGGTGGTACCACCGGCAAGCCGAAAGGCGTCATGCTGACCAACCGTTCGATGTGGATGCAGGCGTTGCTGCTGCTGGCGGCGCGTCAGTTGCCGGCCGAACTGCGTCTGCTGTGCCCCACGCCGATCTCGCACGGGGCCGGCGCCATGCTGGTGCCTACGCTCTGGCGCGGCGGCACTGTCATTCTGCAGCGCGGCTTCGATCCCGAAAAATACATCGCGGCACTGCAAGCGCACCGGGCATCCTTCAGTTTCCTGGTGCCCACCATGATCTATGCCATTCTGGATCATCCGCACTGCAAGACAGCCGACTTCTCATCGCTGCGCCTGCTGTCATACGGCGCATCGCCCATGGCACCGGCGCGCATCCAGGAAGCCATGCGGGTGTTCGGCCCGGTGCTGGTGCAAAGCTACGGCCAGACGGAAAGCCCCAGCAACATCCTGTTCTTGTCGCAGGAAGACCATGCGCGTACCGATGTCGACACGCTGGGAGCGGCTGGCATGCCGTACCCGGGCGTTACGGTTGAACTCCTGGACGATCACGACAATCCGGTGGAACCGGGCCAGGTAGGCGAATTGTGCGTGCGCAGTCCGCTCGTCATGGACGGCTACTGGAAGCAGCCGGAATTGACCGCCGAGGCGCTGCGCAACGGCTGGCTGCACACCGGCGACATGGCTTATCGCGACCCTCATGGCTACTACTTCCTGGTCGATCGCAAGAAAGACATGATCATCTCGGGGGGCTTCAACGTGTACCCCAAAGAAATCGAGAACGTCCTGACGGCGCAACCCGCCGTAGCGGCCGCGGCGGTCATAGGCGTGCCCGATGAAAAGTGGGGTGAAGCCGTCAAGGCGGTGGTGGTGCTGCGTGCCGGCGCCGCCGCCAGCGAAGACGAACTGAAGGTCGCGGTGCGCACCGCGAAGGGGCCGGTCAGCACACCGAAGTCCATCGACTTTGTCGAGGCCTTGCCCTTGACCACGCTGGGTAAACCCGACAAGAACCAGTTGCGCGCCCGCTATTGGGGCGACCGCGCCCGCAAGATCAATTGATGCACAAACCAGGAAAGGGAAGGTAATGAGCGAACAATTCGAGCCCGCCAGCCGGTCGCTGGCCGATCGCGTGGCCATCGTGACCGGTGCGGGGTCGCGCGCCGA
Organism: Bordetella sp.; assembly: GCA_035628955.1. GTDB lineage: Bacteria > Pseudomonadota > Gammaproteobacteria > Burkholderiales > Burkholderiaceae_B > Bordetella_A. The sequence continues at coordinate 10,774 of DASPIV010000230.1, read as the reverse complement.
CGGCATTGGCAATGGCCGCGCCGCGGCGATCCTGCTGGCGCGCGATGGCGCGCGGGTGGCGTTGATTGATGCGATCGAAGAATGGGCCGATGTCACCCGCCGCATGATCGAAGACGAGGGGGGGCAGGCGCTGGTGCTGCCATGCGACGTCAGCTCGGACGCACAGTGTGGCCAGGCTGTTGCCCAGGTGCGACAGCAGTGGGGCCGGGTGGATATCCTGGTCAATAACGTGGGGGTCGGCGGCCCCGCGGGCAACGCCGTGGAACTGGACCTGCAAGAGTGGGATCGCGCTCTACGGATCAATGTCACGTCGATGATGCTGATGGCGCGCCACTGCATACCCGCGATGCGCGAGCAGGGCCAGGGCGCCATCGTGAACATCGCTTCGGTGGCGGGCTTGATCGGTGGGCACCCGAGCCTGCTGTACCCGACCTCGAAAGGGGCCGTGGTCAACATGACGCGCGCCATGGCGGCGCATCATGGCGAAGAGGGCATCCGCGTCAATTGCGTGGCGCCCGGCATGGTGTACACGCCCATGGTCTACGCGCGCGGCATGTCGGAAGAGAAGCGCGAGATCCGCCGCAAGCGTTCGCTGCTGCGCACTGAAGGCAGCGGCTGGGACGTCGGGCATGCCATCCGCTACCTGGTCAGCGACGAGGCGCGCTGGGTGACGGGCGTGGTGTTTCCGGTTGATGCGGGCACGACCGCCGGCCGCCATTCATATCAATAAAACCCATCATCCGCACAGGAGCAACCCAGATGCAACACTGGACTCGAGCCATCACGGCTGCGCTCGTATCGGCAGGCGCCATGCTGGCCGCGCCGCTCGCCCATGCGCAGGACTATCCGGCCCGCAGCATCACCCTGGTGGTGCCGTTCGCGGCCGCCGGCATATCCGACAACCAATCGCGCCTGCTGGCCCGCAAGCTGGCCGACAGTCTGGGCCAGCCGGTAGTAGTGGAAAACCGGCCCGGTGCCAGCGGCATGATCGGTGCCGAGGCGGTGGCGCATGCCAAGCCGGATGGCTATACCTTGCTGTACGGTACCCATGGAACGCAGGCGGCCAACCTGGCACTGTTCGATCACGTACGCATCGACCCGCCCAAGGACTTGCGCGCCGTGCATTCGCTATTTCGCCAGTCGACCGTGCTGGTTGCCAATGCCGGCACGCCGTACCGCAACTTGCAGGACCTGGTCCAGGCGGCCCGGCAGCGCCCCGGCGCGGTCAACTATGCGTCGGCCGGCTCGGGTACCCAGACCCATCTGGCGGCCGCCCGACTGCAATCGGCCGCCGGCATCAGCTTGACGCATATCCCATACAAGGGAGCCGGACCTGCGCTGGCCGATGTGCTGGCCGGCAATGTCGAGATCATGTTCAGCTACCCCGAATCGGTGGGGCAGCACATCCAGGCCGGCAAACTGCGGGCCCTGGCGGTGGCGGGCAAGAGCCGGCTGGACGTCATGCCCGACGTACCCACCATGGCCGAAGCCGGTTATCCGGACGCCGCGCTGGAAGGGTGGTCGGGCGTGTTCGTGCCGGCGGGCACGCCGGACGCCGTCGTGGCCAAGCTGGCCACGGCGATCAAGAGCGCCACCGAGGCGCCCGATGTCGTGGCCTCGATGGCCGCCATCGGCAGCTTCCCCATGGGCTTGTCGGACGCCGACTTCCAGCGGTTCGTCGAACAGGAAGTGCCGCGCTGGAAGGACGTCGTCGCGCAATCGGGCGCGCGGCTCGAATAAGCCGGGCCGGCCACCATCAACAAGGAAAGCACATGTTCAAGAGCAATATCGGTGGCGGCGACGCCGACCACATCACCATCCGCGGCTACGACCTGGTCGACGACCTGATCGACCAGCGCGATTTCGTCGACGTTCTTTGCCTGACCGTGCTGGGCAGCTTTCCGGACGCGAACCAGCGCCGCATGATCAATATGTTCCTGGTGACGGCGGCCGACCATGGCCTGACCCCCAGCGCCCTGGCCACGCGCCTGACCCTGCATGGCGCACCCGAGTCGATGCAGGGCGCGGTGGCCGCCGGCATCCTGGGCGCGGGCAGCCGTTATCTGGGGGTAGTGGAATACGCCGCGCGCTTCCTGCAGCAGGCGGTTGCAGATTTTGCAGGCGCGGATGACGACGCGGCTGCGCGCGATGCCCACGCTGAACGGGTGGTGGCGCGCGAGCGCGAAGCGCGGCGGCGCATTCCGGGTATCGGGCATCCCATCCATGTGGGTGGCGATCCGCGTTGCAACAAGATTCTTGCCGTGGCCGCCGATTGCGGCTACCACGGCAAGCACTGCCGCTACGCCCTGGCCCTGGCCGCGGCGGCGACCCGGGTCTTTGGCAGGCCGGTGCCTTTGAACGCCACCGGCGCCAAGGCCGCCGTGCTGCTCGACATGGAACTCAGCCCCGAGTTCGGCAAGGGTATGACGCTGATCGGCCGCGTGGCAGGCCTGATCGCCCATATCATCGAAGAGCGCGAACAGCCCATTTCGCAAGCAGTATGGGACATGGCCAGCGGCAACGGGTCGGATCACTGAACCCTCAGCGGAACGTGGCGAGCCTAGCCCAGGCTGGGCTCTTCCAGCAGTTGCACGCCCTGCCATTTGTTCTGCTCGACGAGGTCGGCGGTAACCGACCTGATTTCCTCGGCGATAACCGACGCCGATGGCGAGAATACCTCGCTGGCCAGCGAATAGATGTAATTGCCTCGCACCAGCTGCGCGTCCGAGATGGAATAAGCGCGCCAACTGCGCGACAGCTGCCGCTGAGACAGGACTGCCGCCATGGGCTTGATAGTGACGCCCATGCCTTCATACACGCAGTCCATCAGCAGGGACAGCGAATCGATCTCGGCAATAATGTTCATGGTCAGGTTGCGCTGCTCGAACACCGAGGAGATCAAGCGCCGCAAGCCATGCGAACCGGTGGGAAGGATCATGGGCAACGCGGCCGCCTCGGCCAGTGTCAGGTGCTTGCGGCCTTTTGGGATCAGGGGCGAACTTGCCGCGGCCAGCACGAACAGTTCTTCGCGCAGTAGCGGCGTGGGCTCATGGTCGGGCAGCGCATTGCGGTTGAACAGGATGGCCAGATCCAGCTGGCGCAGACGCATCATCTGGGCCAGGTGCCCGCTCATGCCTTCGACCACGTTCAATACCACGTGCGGATAGCGTTCTCTTACCCATCGCACCAGCGGCAGGCCCAGCGCACTAAGCGTGGTGGGAGCCAGCCCAAGCGACACCATACCTTGTATGTGGGGGGTTTCCTGGCGGACGATGGAAAGCGCCTGTTCATGCTGCCTGAGCATCAGGCGGGCATGGTTGTACAGGGCACGGCCATGCTCGGTGGGAATCACCCCTTTGGCCGAACGCAGCAGCAGCGGCCGGCCTACTTCGCTTTCCAGCTTGGCAATCTGCTGGCTGAGCGCAGGCTGGGCAATATAAAGCTGGCGTGACGCTTTGGTCAGGCTTCCGCTTTCGATGATCTGGATGAAAGAGCGTAGCTGACGTAATTCCATGTGCGCGGGCGGGACATCGGTCTTGGGGTATTCATTCTACTTATGCCCGTCAATGGAAAACAGTATTATTTCTTCGCGTTTACCCGCGCGTATTCTTCTTTCGGTCAATGTGAAGGAAGAGGCGAACGGCAATGGAAGTGCATGGTACGCACGAGATCGAAACGCGGCGGGGCTTGCTGATTGCCGGCGAATGGGTACAGGGTCAGGCGGGCTCGTTCGAGGTACTGAACAAGTACGACAATCAGTGCGTAGCTGAAATCGGCATCCCCAGCGTCGCCCAGATCCAGGCAGCGGTCCAGGCGGCGGCGCAGGCTTATCGCGCCAGCAAACTTGGTCCGTATGATCGTGGGCTACTGCTTGAAAAAGCGGCGGCCGTGCTGGAACAGCGCAGTGACCGCTTGCAGCGCTTGCTGTGCATCGAGGCGGGTTTTACGCTGAATGATGCCGCAGGTGAAATACGGCGCACCATCCAGACGTTTCGCCTGTCGGCCGAGGAAGCGCGCCGGTTCACCGGCAGCCTGGTGCCCATAGAAGGGGCGTCAGGCCAAACGGGCCGAGTGTGCTGGACCGTGCAGGTGCCCCTGGGCGTCGTATGCGCCATCACGCCGTTCAATGCCCCGCTGAATACCGTGGCGCACAAGGTGGCGCCGGCGCTGGCCGCGGGGAATGCCGTGATTCTGAAGCCTTCGCCACATACCCCCCTGGTGGCCTGCGAGATGGCCGACGCGTTGATCGAAGCGGGCCTGCCCCGAGCGATGGTTTCGGTACTGCATGGCGGCGCCGAGGTCGTGCAGGGTTTGCTGGATCAGCCCGACATCAACTTCTACGCATTCACGGGTAGCACCGAGGCGGGGCGTGCCATCCAGCAACGTGCGGGACTACGTCGCACCCAGATGGAATTGGGTTCGATCGCCTTTGGCATCGTGTGCGATGACGCCAATCTGGATTTCGCGTTGGGCCGGATCATCAACGCGGCCTATCGCAAGGCGGGGCAAGTGTGCACATCGATCCAGATGCTGCTGGTGCATGAGCGCGCGTTCTCGGAAGTAGAGCGGCGCCTGACGGAGAAGGTACGTCTTCTGGCTGCCGGAGACCCTTTTGAGCCGGCGAACTTCGTGGGTCCGGTGATCAGTACGGCTTCGGCAGAGCGCATCGAAAACTGGATAGACCTTGCAGTCAAGGGCGGTGCCACCTGCCTGGCCGGGGGCAGGCGGCAGGGCAATGTCATTACGCCCACGCTACTCAAAGGCGTCGACGACAGTATGGCGCTGGGCTGCCAGGAGGTCTTCGGCCCCGTGATGTCGTTGATCCCATTCTCGGATCTGGACGAAGCCATAGCGCGGGTCAACGCCACGCCCTATGGCCTGGCGACGGGTGCCTTCACCAACCGCTTGGACGATGCCTTCCGGCTCGCGCGCGAATTGCGTGTGGGTGGCGTGCATATCAACGAGACCTCGAGTTCACGCGTGGATATGATGCCTTACGGCGGATCCAAGGCCAGTGGTTTTGGGCGGGAAGGTCCGTACTACGCCATGCGCGAGATGAGTGAAGAGCGCGTGGTCACCTTCATCCCGGATACCGGATCAGGAGAGCAGTAATGGCAAGTCGTAAGGGTGGGGAAATCATTGTCGACTACTTGATCAAGCAGAAAATGCCGTATGTGTTCGGCATTTGCGGTCATGGCAATGTCGGCATCCTGGATGCCTTGTACGAGCGCAAGGATGAGATCAAGTACGTATCGCCGCGCCATGAGCAGTGCGCGGGCCATATGGCCGATGGGTATTTCCGGGTAAAGCACGCTCCCGTGGCCACGCTGACCTCTACGGGCCCGGGGTCGGCCAATATGGTCATGTCGCTGGCTACAGCGCTTTCCGATTCTTCGGCCTTCCTTGCCATCACGGCCAACGTACCGACCTCGCAGGCCAACCGGGCGCCGTTCCAGGAACTGTACAAGCACAATCAGGCCGATTTTGCCCAGGTGCTGCGGCCGGTCGTCAAGCGCAGCTTCCAGCCGTCACGCGTGGACATGCTGCCCCTGGCGTTGCGGCAGTCGTTCGACACCATGCTGACGGGGCGCCCTGGCCCTGTGAACATGGACATTCCCTATAACGTGTTCCAGGAGGAAGACGATGTGGCCACGCCGCCGGCCACGCCGGCCTTCGGAGCACATCGGCCCGCGCTGAGCGAAGCCGACCTGGCTGCGGCCCTGGAACTGATCGCCGCAGCACGGCGCCCGGTCTTCTTCATCGGCCAGGGCGCCACGCTGGCCGGTGCCGGCCCGGCCCTTACCGAATTGCAAGCCAGGCTGGGCATTCCAGTGATCACCTCGCCCAACGGCATGGGCTGCGTACCGGCGGATGACCCGCTGACACTGGGGTTCATCGGCCGCAATGGCGCATACCCCGCCAACCAGGCCGGCCGCCATGCGGATCTGGTCATTTGCGTAGGCACACGCTTCGACGATCGGTCATCGTCGACCTGGATGCCGGGGTACTCGTGGAACTTCCCGGCTACTCGCTTGCTGCAGGTCGATCTGGATCCCGTCGAGCTGGGCCGGAACTATCCGCCCACGCTGGGCGTGATTGCGGACGCCAAGGTTTTCTGCCAACAACTGCTGGGTGCATTGGCCGGCCGGCGTGATATTCAGCGAGAAAACTTCATCGCGTGGCGCGCGCAATTGGCGGACTGGTGCAAAGAATGGCAAGCGTTCGTGCGCCCCAATTTCGATGCCATCACCACGCCCATAAGGCCTGAGTACGTGGTGGGTACGCTGCAGAAAGCGCTGCCGGAAGATGTGATTCTGACACTCGATTCAGGCGTGCATCACAATTGGTTCATGCAGTTCTGGCAGGCGCGACGTCCGGCCAGCATGCTCAATAGCTGGGGCTACTCATCGATGGGCTTCGGCGTATGCAGCGTGCTGGGGGCGCAGCTTGCCGCGCCCGAGCGCCCTTGCGTGGCGGTGGTGGGCGATGGCGGCTTCATGATGGCGCCCTATGTGGTGGCCACGGCGGTCGAATACCAGCTGCCTTGCGTATGGATCGTCTGGAACAACTTCGCGTGGGGGGCGATACGCGATCTGCAATACGGCCTGTTCCAGGGCCGCGAAATGGGTACTGCTTTCTACAAGGGCAGCCAGGGTCCGGGCGGCGAACGCTATAACCCCGATTTCGCCGCCTGGGCGCGCGCTTGCGGCGCCGACGGCGTCACGATCACGCGCAGCGAAGACCTGGCGGCCGCCGTGGAGCAGGCGGTGAAGAATCGCCGCCCGTGCGTGATCGACGTACACGTCGATAGCGAGATCCGCCCGCCTTCCACCGGAACGTGGCAGTTGCCGCCCATTCCATATACCGAGCCGGCGTTCGGCAAGCCATGGGTGGCCTGATATGGAAGCTAGCGTCGATAAGCGTCCTTTCAAAGGCCTTCGCATCCTGGACCTGAGCCGGGTTTTCTCGGGGCCGTGGGGCACCCAGATACTGGGTGACCTGGGAGCCGAGGTGATCAAGGTCGAGCAGCCGGGCCGGGGCGATGACGCAAGCATGAATATCAACGCGTCACCGCGAATGGTGGCGGAACAGAAAGGGATGAACCATGAGCAAGCAAGTGGCTTTAGTGTTTGGTGGATCTCGCGGTATCGGCGCGGCCTGCGTTCAGGCCCTGGCCAACGATGGTTTCGATGTCGCGTGCACCTATGTGTCGAGCAAACCCGCAAAGCCCGCGGCAAGTGGGGGCGGCCGGGTGGCGTTCTACCAGGCCGATATCGCTGATGATGCCCAGGTGGAAGCGGTGTTCGACAGCGTGGTGCGCGACTTCGGTAACCGCCCGCATTGCGTCGTGGCCAACGCGGGCGTCAATGTCCCTCCGGGGCCGGTGCATCAGTTCGACACCGACAACTTCCGCAAGTTGATCGAGGTGAACATCGTCGGCGCGTTCAATATTCTGCGCCATGCCGGGCAGCAGGTGGCCGATGGCGGCGCCATCGTGGCGCTGACGACCTCGCTGGTGCGCTACGCGGCACCTGGCCTGGGTCCGTACAGCGCATCGAAGGCTGCGGTCGAATGCCTGGTGCGTGCCATGGCCAAAGAGCTGGCTGGTCGGGGGGTGCGGGTCAACGCCGTGGCGCCAGGTCCGGTCGATACCGACCTGTTTCGCGCGGGCAAGACCGACGAGGCCAAGCAGCGCTCGGCGGCGATGAGCCCGTTCAATCGCATCGGCACGCCCGACGAAGTGGCGCAAATGGTAGCGTTCCTGGCCTCGGACAAGGCGTCGTGGGTGCATGGGCAGATCTTGCAGCCCAACGGTGGCTTGGTATGAGGGGCGCATAAAGCAATGGCGATGAGCGTCGGAATAGACAAAACGGTCGATGTCCTGGTGGTGGGTGGGGGCGGCGCCGGCCTGGCCGCAGCGATCGAGGCCAGGGAAGCGGGCGCGCGGGTAATGCTGCTGGAAAAGAACCCTGCATTGGGCGGTTCCACCGCCTGGTCCATCGGATCGGTATCCGCCACGCAGACACCGCACCAGCGCGCCAAGGGTATCGTGGATACGCCCCAGCACCATTGGGAAGATATGCCAGGATTCGCGGGCGACCTGGCCCCACGCGACAACGACGCATTGCGCAAGATCCTGTGCGACGAAGTGCCTGCGGCGTTCCAATGGCTGCTCGATAGCGGCGTGCGCTTCATGGGTCCCATGCCCGAGCCGCCGCACCGCCAGCCGCGCATGCACAACGTGCTGCCAAATTCCCGCTCATTCATCTATCACCTGGAGCGGCGCGCACGGCGCGCGGGCGTCATGATCCGCTGCAACGCGCTGGTTCGAGACCTGGTGGTGGAAAACGGCCGGGTGACGGCGGTGCACATCGACCTGGATGGCCAGCCGCATACGGTGAGCGCCACCAAAGGCATCATTCTTGCCGCCGGCGACTTTACCAACAGCCCGGCGCTGAAGGCGCGATTCATGGGACCGCGCGAAGCCAAGGTCGAGGCGATCAACATGACCGCTACCGGCGACGGCCAGCGCATGGCAGAAGCGCTGGGCGCGGTGGTGCTGAACGGCGACCTGGCCCTGGGGCCGGAATTGCGGTTTATTCCGCCAGCCCGCGAAACGCTGGTGCGGCGCTTGCCGCCCTGGCGCGCGCTGGCCGTTTTCATGCAGTGGTCGATGGACCACATGCCCCAGGCCTTGCTACGGCCTTTCCTGATGCAGTTCCTGACCACGGCGCTGGCGCCTTCGCTGGGGTTGTTCGAGGCCGGTGCCGTGCTGGTCAACCAGCATGGCAAGGCCGTGCAGGCGGCGCCCCGGCAATTGGCGTACGCCCTGGCCGATGAGCCGGGCAAGCGCGGTTGGATCGTGTTCGGACGCGAGGTCGCCGAACGCTTCTCTGCGTGGCCAGATTTCATTTCCACGGCGCCGGGCGTTGCCTATGCCTACCTGCCGGACTATGCGCGAAACCGCAAGGATATTTATGCCCGTGCCGAGAGCCTGCGGTCTCTGGCGGCCAAACTGGACATGGACGGCGCGCTGCTGGAGCAAGCCATGGCAGGGCAGTCGGCCAGCGGCCCATTCGTGGCGCTGGGCCCGGTTCGGTCGGTGTTCGTGCATAGCGAAGGAGGGCTCAAGGTAGATCTTTCGCATCGCGTCCTGGACAACCGCGGGCAGCCGATTCCCGGCCTGTATGCGGTGGGTTCCACCGGACAGGGCGGCTTGCTGCTGAAAGGACACGGCCATCACCTGGCGTGGGCATTCGTGTCGGGACGCAGGGCAGGAAAGCAGGTGGCCGCATTGTGAGGCGGGTGTCGGATGCTCGTAGGGCGGCGACATCTTCAATCAAAGACAAGGAGACAAAGATGGACAGAAACGAGTCAATTGCAACCGGGCTGGTACGGCGGGCAGGTATGCGGGCCAAGGTACTGGCGTGCGCGGCGCTGATGTGCGCCCCGATGGCGGCGTGGGCACAAGACAGCGGGCCGGTGAAGGTAGGTATGGTCTTTCCCAAGCAAGGGCCGAGCGCGTCGATCGGCGAGTTCCTGTCGCGCGGCGCGATGCTGGCTGTCGAGCAGCACGGCAAGGTATTGGGCCGCGATGTCGATGTGGTGTTTCTGGATGAACCGAATGCGCAGCTGGCGCAGCAGAATTTCCAGAAGCTGGTTGACGAGCATCGCGTGGCCGGCGTGGTGGGCGCCAACAGCAGCGCGTCGGCCCTGGCGATGATGGGGGTGGCCGCCCGCACCAAGACACCGTTGGTGGTGGCTGGGGCCGCGGCCAGGGAAGTGACCGGCGCCAACTGCAACGCGTACACCTTTCGTTTCCAGGCCACGGTGCCGGTGCAGATGGCCGGCCTGATGCCCATCGTCGACAAGCAGGGCAAGAAGGTGTACTTCATTACCCCGGCCTATGCCTTCGGGCAGGATATCCTGCGCACCGGCCGCGCCATGCTGAAAGCCAACGGCGGCCAGGAAGCCGGCGCGGATGAGGTGCCGCTGAACACCGCCGACTACAGCTCGTACGTGTTGAAGATCCGCGCCGCCCGGCCGGATGCCGTTGTGGGCGGGCTGGTGGGACAAGACCTGTCGAACTTCCTGAAAGCCTGGAATGCCATGGGCATGAAGGGCAAGATCCCGTACTACGAAATCGCGGTCAGCGACACCGATTTCTGGGACGTGGGCGCCGCGGCATCCACGGGCACCTATATCAAGCCCTGGTACTACAACGACCCGGCCAACAGCGAAGCCGAAAAGGAATTCACCAAGCTGTTCATCGAAAAATATGGGCGTCCGCCTGCGGACAAGGCCTATTCGGGATGGCTGTCGATGCGCTCGCTGCTGGACGCGATCGATGCCGCCAAATCGACGGAAGGCCCGGCGGTGGCTGCCGCGCTCGAGAAATGGAAAGACGACAAGGGCGCATTTCCTGCCTATTACCGCACCTGGGACCACCAGTTGATCCGCCCATCTGTGATCGCAAGCATCAAGCAGGACATCACCGATAAATGGGATTTCTTCGACATCGTGGGCCATACCAGCCAGACCGAAGAAGACACCTTGCGCGATTTCGGCACTAAGGAAGAGGTCGGCTGCAGCATGCCGGCACGGTGATGGGGCCGCATTTCACCTTGAGAGAGTAAGCCGTGTTCAATGAGATTGTGCTGTCCCAGGCGGCCAACGGCATCGTACTGGGCGTCCTGTATGTGTTGATCGCCGCCGGGCTGTCCATCACTTTCGGCCTGCTGGGAGTGATCAATTTTGCGCACGGCGCCTTTTT
>DASPIV010000229.1:0-2076 GCA_035628955.1 Bordetella sp. | reverse complement strand
GCGCCTGCTCGCGCGCCGCCTGCTCGGGAAAATCCGCCGTGCCGGGAAACTCCAGCAGTTCGTCGATATAGCGGTCGAAGCGGGCCACAAAGCTGCGCGCATTGGGCAGGCTCACCAAGGTCACATGCGCAGTGGGAAATGCCTGCCGCAAGGCGCGCAGGGCTGGCACGGCACACAGCATGTCGCCCAGCTGCAAGGCACGGAATACGGCGATGCGGGCGGGTTGGATGTCGGAACCGGCGGACGTGGTCATGGGAAGCGGGCTCCGTAGCGTGCCATTCCGACCAGCCGCCAGGCGATCGACAGGACGGGGATCGCGGCCGATGTCAGAGCCAGTTCGGCCACGTGGACAGGCTCGCGGGACACCCCATCGAGCCGGCGCAGGAAGAAGTACGCAGTCAGGCCCAGCCAGATAGCGAACAGGGCGGCGGCGGCCATCCAATAGGCCGCCAGCGCCGCTACCGCCGCAGCCGCCAGCGACAGGGCTATCGACAGATAGAACCAGGGGGGGCCCGGACGTACGCGTGCCCGGTACAGCCTGGGATGCTTGCGATACAGCAGCACGTCGAACATCACCTTCTTCTGCATGCGCAGGCCCACCGCGAAGGGCGCAGGACGCACGGGATGCAGCACCCGCGCAAGCGGAGCCCGCACCACTTCCATGCCACGTTCCAGCAGAGTGAAGAACAAGTCGGAATCTTCGCGCCAGGCCATGGTGTAGCGGCCGTCGAAGCCACCCACCTCTTCCAGGGCGCCGCGCCGCACAAAGCAATTTGCGGTAATGAACTCCGCACGGGTCAAGCCTGCCGCATCCCGCTCGTAATCGGTGGGGTTGGAAGAAATGGGCATTTCGGTGGCCCCTGCCGCCGCCTGCACCCCGGGGCGTAGCGCCAGCATGCCCTGCGACAGCCAGTCCGGGGCGGGAACAGTGTCGTCGTCAGTGAAGGCGATGATGCGCCCCTGTGCCGCGCGCCACCCCAGGTTGCGCGCGGCGGCGGGCCCATGGGTATATTCGGCCGCCAGGTAACGCACCCGGGGCCGGCTGCCATCGGGTCCGTCCAGGGCGAGCACCAGCTGGCGGGTTTCCGCGTCGACACCGTCATCGCATACGATGATCTCGTACGCGTTGGGCGGGAAGTCCTGGCCCAGCAGGGCCTGCAGGCAACGAGACAGCAGATCGGGCCGCCGGTAGGTCGGTACCACCACCGAGAGCAGGATCGATTGCACCGGCTCGCTCATCTGGGTTTCTCCAGCAGGTACGAACCGATGACCAAGGCATCCAGCGGCGAAGTCCAGAAACACTCTACCGCATCCCGGGGCGAACACACCACCGGTTCGCCACGCGTGTTGAACGAAGTATTGACCAGCACCGGCACGCCGGTGCGCCGCTCGAAGGCGGCCAGCAGATCGTGATAGCGGGCGTTCTGGTCGCGCCGCACGGTCTGTACGCGTGCCGTGCCGTCTATGTGGCGCACCGCCGGTATTTGCGCGGCACGATGCGGCAGCACGTCGTAGACGAACAACATGAAGGGGGCGCACAACGGCTGGGCGCCGCGCGCATCGAACCATTGCGCCGCACGGTCTTCCAGCACTACCGGCGCCACCGGCCGGAAGTCCTCGCGGTCTTTCAAGCCGTTCAGGCGGGCCTGCATGCCGCTATCCAGCGGCGAAGCCAGGATCGACCGTGCTCCCAAGGCGCGCGGACCGAATTCCATGCGTCCCTGGAACCAGCCCAGGATTTTCTCCTGGGCCAGCAGTTCGGCCGCCTCTTCCGCCACATCGTCCAGTTTGCGGAAGGCCAGCCGCGAACGGTACAGGAAGCGCTCGATTTCCTCGTCGTCGTAGGCGGGCCCCAGATAGGCGTGCTCCATGAGCCAGCGGCGCGGCCCTGCACGGCGCTGGTGGTCGACGTACAGGGCCGCGCCCAGCGCGGTGCCGGAGTCTCCCGCGGCGGGCTGTACCCATACGCTGTCGAAGGGGCCGTCACGGCTCAGGCGTGCGTTCATGACGCAGTTCAAGGCCACACCGCCCGCCATGGAAAGATTGCGCGCCCCGGTCTCGCGATGCAGCCAATCG
>DASPIV010000228.1:0-2142 GCA_035628955.1 Bordetella sp. | reverse complement strand
AACCGCCCGTCCGATCACCGCCACTCCGCGCGCCGCCTTCCACGAAAAGCCCAGTTCACAACACAAGGCACCGATGGCGCCCGTCGCGTTTACTGGCAGCGGCTTGCCGTAGGCGGCTTCCGCGTGTAGTCCGATCGAGGTCATCAGTTCGACATAGCGCCCCGCATAGCCCTCTTCCCGGGCCACTTCAAACAGCCGTGCGGTGCGGGGATCGCGCGGCTTGTGCAGGTTGTGCCCTATGCCGGGAATGGATAAGCCCCGCTTGCGAAAGTCGGCCACGACGTCTTGTGCCAGCGTGTCGGCGTCCTGGTTGCCGTCCCCTTCCCACGCACCCTGCAGCATGCGGGCGGCGCCTTCGGCGGTTCCCGCAAAGGTTGTCCCCATCCCGCACAGGCCTGCGGCCACGGCAGATTGCAGGGATTCCGGCGCACCCAGATAGACCAGCCGGGTGGCAATGGCCATGGGGGTCATGCCGTGTTCCACGAGCGTGACCAGAATGGCGTTGAAGACGCGGGATTGATGCTTATCGGGTAGCCGCCCCGTCATCTCCAGGTAGGCCATATCGCCCAGATTGAGCTTGCCGATGACATCCTGGACCAAATCTCGTCCCTGGACGAAGATCCGGTCGGGCGTGCTGCGGCCCATGCCGCTGCGGATGGGCTGGCGTGCTTGGTTCATGCTGTCTCCTGCCCCTTCTTGATGGAGCCTGTTGCGGGTGACATCGGTCACCTCTTGGAGACGAAAGATAGGCCTTGCCGTTGGACTCTGTCCAATAGAAGGCCATCATTTCCTGTATGCATGAAACGAATAATGGCCCGCGCGGTACGGCGCGGGCCATCATGAGGCGATGCGGCTGGCAGTTCGGTATTTGCAGTAGGCCAGCCTTGTCTTCAAGCCTTCCGTCAGGAGCCAGGCGCCGGGATGATCTTCCGTTCGGCCAATACTGACAGCCAATGCTTCACGCATTCTTCAGTGTCGTATACCTGCGTGAATCCTGCCTGTTTGATCTTCACCGTGCTGACAAACGCCGGTGGAGGCGCCGCCTTCAAGCCATAGCCGAACCGCGCATCCGCCGAATAATGCGACTGGCCCAGCAACTGCGCCATGCTCATCGGCCGTAATCCGTGCCGCTGGACGATCTCCGCCCACGCATCGGCGCGGCTGGGCAGGTATTCGGCCAGGCACAAGGGCTGGTCCGGGCCGGTGTCCACTTGCAGGAACTCGGCCAGTCCCGGCCATAGATCGCGCCAACTGAAGACTTCGCCATTGGTCAGGTTGTAATGCTCACCCCAGGCCTGCGAATTGCCTGCCGCCCATGCGGCCGCGTCGCCGATCAGGCGCGCATCCACGGCCTCGCGGGGATATGAAATATGGCCCGGATAGCAGAATGCCTTGCCCTCGTGCCGGCACAGCGCGGCGTAGATTCCGATCACCGGTATGGTGTTCATGGCCACACCCACATTCGGGCCCACCACGATGGCCGGGCGGAATATGGTCCAGCCAAAGCCGCATTGCGCGGCTTTCTCGCGGATGTAGTCCTCTTGAAACCAATACGAATTCGGATGATCATCGCGCGGCTCGCGCTCGCGCGCCGGGATGCGTATGGGGTGCAGGTGTACGCCATAGGCCTTGGTGCCCTGTAGCAGCGTCACATGCTGCAGGCCCGCCATCTGCGCCAGAGGCTCGATCACGTTCTTGATCATGGCCAGGTTGGTAGACATCTGCTCGGGGTCTTGCCAGCCCGAGATCAGGGTGGGCTTCTCGAAGACCGCGGCATAGACCACATGAGTCACCTGCGGCAAGGCCGCGAAAGCCTGCCGGCAGGCGTCGGTGTCTTGCAGGTCTACGGCAAGGTGCGTGTATAGCTTGGCGCTGAACACCTCGGGACGCCGGCGCGACACGGCGATGACATCCCAGCCGGCATTCAGGAAAGAGTCGACGGCCGCGGTGCCTACCAGCCCGCTGGCACCCGTGATGAGTACGGTACGTGGCATGGCCGCGTCAGTCCATGACCAGGTTGATCTGCTTGAACAGCTCTTTGAAGCGCGCGAACTCATCGGTCATGCGCTTGCCGAACTCGGCACGCGTATCCGACGCGGCAACAATGCCCAGGCTCGAGAATTTCTGCTGCACCTCGGGGCT
>DASPIV010000227.1:0-10579 GCA_035628955.1 Bordetella sp. | reverse complement strand
GCGGTAGGCCACGATGTCGATATCGAAACCGTTCGGGTAGCCCGCCTCGGCAAGCAGCTTCTTCGACAGCGCCGGGTCGTACTTGTAGACAGGCGCGCCTTCGTCGGTGCAGCCCACTTGCGACGGCGTGCAGATGGTGTTGAGGATCTCGGCGCCTTCGCCCACGATATTCTTGACGATGGCTTCGCGATCGATGGCATGCAGGATAGCCTTGCGCACCCTTTCGTCTTTCAACTGCGGGGCCGGCGTGTTGTCCAGGATGTTCATCTGCATGAACACGATGCGCATGGTGTTGCCGCTCTTGACCTGTAGCTGGGGCAGGGTCTTGAGCTGTTCGGCCTGGTCCTTGGGCACGTGCATGATGAAATCTTCGCCGCCCGAAATCACCTCGGCCATCTGGGTCTGGCGGTCGGGAATGAAGCGGATCACCACCTTGCCGATCTTGGGCTGCGCCTTGGGCGAATCCTTGAAATAATCTTTATTGGCTTCCAGCGTGATCGACTTGCCCGGCACGTACTCGGCCACCTTGTAGGGGCCGGTGCCGACCGGCTTGGCGTTCATGCCTTGCGGCCCGACTTCGGCGTAGTACTTGGCGGGATGAATGGCCACGGTGGTAGACAGATATTCCTTGGCACCCGGGAATGGCTCTTTGGTGGTCAACCGCACCTTGTACTTGCCCAGCTCCTCTACCTTGTCGATCCAGCGCACGTTCTGTTGCGTGGTGGCCTTGTTCTTGGGATCGGACACGAAGTTCAGGGTGTACACCACCGAGTCGGCGTCGAACTCTTCGCCATTGTGGAACTTGACGCCCTCGCGCAGCTCGAATTCCAGCGTCTTGTCGTCGATCTGCTTCCAGCTTTTGGCGAGCTGGCCCTTGTACTCGTTGGTCAGCGGATCCCGGTACAGCAGCGTGTCCCACACGTTGGCGGCAATGATCACGCCGATGCGCACATTGTTGTAGTAGGGGTCGACGCTTTCAGGCGCCTGGTCGTAGGCCATGCGTAGCGTATCGTCCTGCTTGCCGGCAAAGGCGGGCTGCATGGACCAGGCGGCGCCGGCCAGCAGCAGCGCGGCGGCGGGCAGGCGTATAGAGAGCGGTGCAACGAAACTAGCGCGACGTTCAGCCATGATTGGCTCCTGTAGACCGTATCAGTTAAGCGGAATACTGCGGTGTTGCGTGAATCGTTCCGGGACTCGCTGTGGCGTCTCCTAGCCGGGGTCCGGATCTGGATGCTGCGGCGGCGGCTTGGGATGCGCCAGGGTTTTCAATGCGGCATCGCATTTGCGCTGCAGATGCGTGCGCATGATGCCGGCCAGGCGTTCGGCATCGCGCGCGGCCAGCGCGTCGGCCATTTCGATGTGCTCGCGCATGGCCTGGTCCCATTTGCCACGGTTCTCGTTCGACACGAACCGCAGATTCTGGATGCGCACATTCTGGGTCTCGTACAGGCGCGCCAGCAAGCCATTGTGGGCGGCCTGGCTGATGCGCGCATGGATCTCGCGATTGGCGCGGTAGTACGCCGGCAGGTCGCGGCGGGCATGGCTGGCCATCATCTCGTAGGTCAGCGCACGGATCTCGGCAATTTCCTGTTCGGTGGCGCGCTCGCAGGCGTAGCGGCACGACAGCGCCTCCAGCCCGCCTATCACTTCGAAGGCTTCGCGGATGTCGGCCTCAGACAGGCTCACCACCTGGGCCCCCCGGTTGGGCTCGATGCGCACCAGGCCCTCGGCGGCCAACAGCCGGAACGCTTCGCGCAGCGGCGTGCGCGACACACCCAGCAGGTCGCCGAGAGCCCGCTCGTTCAAGCGCGCACTGGGGGGAAATTCGCCCTGGATGATGCGTTCGCGCAGTTGTTCCGCCACCGCGGCCGGCAGCGTGCGGCCGTCGCCCGCGGCCCGTACGGGGCGGACGGCGAGCGTGGCGCCGGGGCCGCTGGCTTCGGGCATCAAGGTGGGAATGCTGCGCATTGGTATACCAAAATAATTTGGTCTTTTTTGCACTATAAAGCAGCCCGCAAGCTAGCCATCATGGGGGAATACCCTGGATTCTCAATATGAAACAAAGAGCTAGGGGTTAGTCATGATAGGGTCGCTACGGATACGCATTGATCGTGTGCAGGGGCTTGCGTATGATGCGTCCACGTGTTTTCCAGTTGTATACCAGCTCTGCCGACTACAGGCTTACTCATGATTTCTCTGCACGCGCATCCGTCCGGCCGCCATTTTTTACAGATACCCGGGCCGACCAATGTGCCGGATCGCGTGCTGCGCGCCATGCACCATGCCACCATCGACCACCGCGGGCCGGAATTCGGCGGCCTGGGCCTGGCGGTGCTGCAAGGCATGCAATGGGTGTTCCAGACCCGTTCGCCCGTGGTGATTTATCCGTCTTCAGGCACGGGCGCCTGGGAGGCCGCACTGGTCAATACGCTGTCGCCGGGCGATGCGGTGCTCATGGCCGAGACCGGGCATTTCGCCGCGTTGTGGCATCGCCTGGCCACACGCCTGGGACTGGAAGTCGAGCTCATCGAAGGCGACTGGCGCCATGGCGCCGACCCCGCCCAGATCCAGGCGCGGCTGGCCGCCGATACCGGGCACCGCATCAAGGCGGTGTGCGTGGTGCACAACGAAACCTCCACCGGCGCGGTTACGGATATCGCCCAGGTACGCCAGGCCATCGATCGCAGCGGCCATCCGGCGCTGTTGATGGTGGATGCCATTTCGTCGCTCGGCGCCCTGGACTACCGCCATGACGAATGGGGCGTGGACGTGGGCGTGGCCGGATCGCAGAAAGGGCTGATGCTGCCGCCCGGCCTGTCGTTCAACGCACTGAGCGAGCGCGCGCTGGCCGCCGCGCAGACCGCGCGCCTGCCCCGCGCGTATTGGGACTGGGGCACCATGCTGCCCATCAACCGCACAGGCTATTTTCCCTACACGCCGGCCACCACCTTGCTGTACGGGCTGCATGAAGCCCTGGACATGCTGCGGGCCGAGGGCCTGGAAAATGTCTACGCCCGGCACCAGCGGCTGGCCGATGCCACGCGGGCCGCGGTGCAGGCCTGGGGGCTGGAAATTGTCTGCCAGGACGCGCACGCCCGCAGCAATGCCTTGACGGCAGTGCTGATGCCCGACGGGCACAGCGGCGACGCCTTGCGCAAGTTGATCCTGCAACGCTACGACATGTCGCTGGGCCAGGGGCTGGGGCGCCTGTCCGACAAAGTGTTCCGCATCGGCCACCTGGGCGATTTCAACGACCTGTCGCTGTGCGGTACCCTGGCCGGTATCGAAATGGGCCTGGCCGGTGCCGGCGTGCCGCATCGCCGCGGCGGCCTGCAGGCCGCTGTCGATCACTTGGCGGGGCCCGCCGCGCAGGCGGCCTGAAAGCGCCGCATCCACGAAAGAAGGGGTACCCACATGCAAGAGACATTGATGCAGCAGGCGATCCAGTTCGCCCAAGAGCACGAAACCGCCTGGGACCGCGAAGTCGATGGCGTATGGGGAGTGCACCAGCAAGACCCGCCGCCCTGGAACCGCCTGCTCGGGCCGGTGCATGGGCGTGGGCCGGTGACGGGACTGGTGGTGGTCGATGGCCAGACCGTCGCGTCCTGGGGCGAGCCGCAGCGCGCCGACCTGACATTCAGCGTGGCCAAGCTGTACCTGGCACTGGTGGCCGGCGTGGCGCACGACCGCGGCCTGTTGCCCGATGTCGATGAGCCGGTGCGCGCGCGCGTGCCGGGCATCGGCTTCGACACGGGCCGCAACGCAAAAATCACCTGGCGCCACTTGCTGCAACAAACCAGCGAATGGGAAGGCGAACGTTTCGGCGTACCCGACCAGGTCGACCGCTATCGCGCCGTTACTTTCGGCACGCCCCCGGCGGGCAAGAAAGGCGATGCCCGGCCGCTGCAAGAGCCGGGCACCTACTGGGAATACAACGACGTACGCATCAACCAGTTGTCGTACGCGTTGCTGCACCTGTTCCGCAAGCCGTTGCCCGAAATCTTCCGCGAGGCCATCATGCGGCCCATCGGCGCCAGCGACGACTGGCATTGGGTCAGCTATGACAACGCCTGGGTCGAGATCGACGGCGAACTCATGCCTTCGGTACCGGGCGGTTCGCACTGGGGCGGCGGCATGTCGATCAGCAGCGCCGACCAGGCCCTGATCGGCCGCATGCTGCTCGACGACGGGCGCGCCAACGGCCACCAGGTCATTTCCACCGAATGGCTGCGTGCCATGCGTACCCCCAGCGCGCTGGCGCCGTACTACGGCTTCCTGATCTGGCTGAACGACGGCCAGCGCATTTTCCCCAGCGTGCCGGCTTCCAGCTTCTTCGGCGTGGGCGCGGGCAGTTCGTTTACCTGGATCGAGCCCGAGCGCCGCATGGTGGTCATTGTGCGCTGGCTGGATTCGGCGCACGCCGACGCCTTGTTCGGCAAGATCCTGGCGGCCGTGGACGCCTGATCCGCACGGTACGCAGCCGTGCCCCCCGCGGGCACGGCACACCATGGCGAATGCTTGACAGGCATCAATTACGGCCAGGGGTGGCCAGCACTACCCTGAGCCAGCAGGCAGGCGTCCGCCCGCCGCTTACCAAGAGCATCGCCATGTACCAACACATCCTGATTCCCATCGATGGTTCCGAACTGTCGCAAATCGGCCTGACGCAAGGCCTGGCGCTGGCCCGCTCCCTGCGCGCCCGCGTCACCGTCATGACCGTGCTCGAACCCTTCCATGTGCCGGCCTCCGAAGGGGTGCGGCTGGCCAGCGTGCAGCAGCAGTTCCAACGCCAGGCGCGCGAACGGGCCCAGGCCTGGCTCGACGCCGCGGCAGCCCGTGCCCACGAAGCCGAAGTGCCCTGCGACAGCCACCTGCACGACGAAGGCCAGCCCTATGCGGCCATCGTCGAATACGCCGCCCGGGCCGGCTGCGACCTGGTCGCCATGTGCTCGCACGGGCGCAGCGGCATGGCCGCCATGGTAATGGGCAGCCAAACCCAGAAAGTGCTGGCCAAGTCCAAGATCCCCGTGCTGGTCTACCGCTAGGGCGGCCATGCGCGGGCGCCGCACGCGCCGGCCGCCATGCGGTACCAGGGCCCAGGCCGGACTGGATATAATTGCCAGTTCGGCCTTTTTCTTGGCCGTTCGATGTTTCTTCCTTTGCGCGGCTTGCGCACGACCTCATATGAAAAAATTGACCGCTGTCTTCCTGGCTTGCGCCACGTCGCTGCTTGCCGCTTGCGGCCCAAGCGACGCTCCGGCGCCGCAGGCCGGCGCCCCCGCCGCCGCCCGGAAAATCGTTGTGGGCCTGGACGACAACTTCCCACCCATGGGCTTTCGCGATGAAAGCAACCAGCTGGTGGGCTTCGATATCGACCTGGCGCGCCTGGCGGCCAGCCGCCTTGGCATCGAAGTCGAGTTCAAGCCCATCGACTGGAGCGCCAAAGAAGCCGAACTGAACAGCAAGCGCGTCGACGCGCTCTGGAATGGGCTGACCATCACCGAAGAGCGCAAGAAGAACATTGCCTTTACGGCACCGTACATGGCCAACCACCAGATCATCCTGGTGGCCCAGGCCTCGCCCGTGCAGTCCAAGGCCGACCTGGCCGGCCGGGTGGTGGGCGCGCAAGACGGCAGCAGCGCCGTCGACGCCATCAAGAAAGACACGCAAGTGGCCGCCAGCCTGAAAGACCTGAAGCTGTTCGGCGACAATGTCACGGCGCTGATGGACTTGTCCGCCGGCCGCCTGGATGCGGTGGTGGTCGACGAAGTCGTGGGCCGCTACCTGGCCAGCAAGCGGGAAGGGCAGTACCGCGTCCTGACCGAGAACTTCGGCACCGAAGACTACGGCGTGGGCGTGCGCAAAGAAGACACCGAACTGCTGGCCCAACTCGACCAGACCCTGGCCGCCATGAAAAAAGACGGCAGCGCCGCCCGCATCGCGCAGCAATGGTTCGGCGCCGACATCATCAAATAGGCCGGCCCTAGTACGGCCGGCGGGATCGCCGCATGGATTACGTCATCTCCCTGTTGGGGCCGATGGCACAGGGGGCCAAGACCACCCTGACGCTGTTCTTCGTGACGTTCGTGCTGGCAGTGCCCCTGGGGCTGCTGCTGGCGCTGGCGCGCATTTCGCATTGGCGGCTGCTGAGCCAGCTGGTCAATGGCTATATCTGGCTGATGCGCGGCACGCCGCTGATGCTGCAAATGCTGTTCATTTATTTTGCGCTGCCGTTCGTGCCGGTGGTGGGCGTGCGCCTGCCCGATTTCCCGGCCGCGGTGGTGGCCTTCACGCTGAACTACGCGGCCTATTTCGCCGAGATTTTCCGGGCCGGCATCCAGTCGGTGGACCGCGGACAATACGAGGGCAGCAAGGTACTGGGCATGACCTATCTGCAGACCCTGCGTCGCGTCGTTCTGCCGCAGATGGTGCAGCGTGTGCTGCCCCCAATGAGCAACGAGACCATCACGCTGGTCAAAGATACTTCGCTGATCTACGTGCTGGCGCTCAACGATATCCTGCGCACCGCGCGCGGCATCGTGCAGCGCGATTTCACCACCACGCCGTTCCTGGTCGCCGCCGCGTTCTACCTGATCATGACGCTGCTGCTGACCTGGCTGTTCCAGTACATGGAAAAACGCTATGCCAAGTACGACCAGTAGCGCGCCGGGCCCGGCCGACGCCCGGCCCGTGATGATCGCCGCCCACGATATCGGTAAATCGTTCGGCGCGGCACGGGTGCTGGACCAGGTATCGCTGACCCTGCGCAAGGGTGAAGTGGTGGCCGTCATCGGCCCGTCGGGTTCGGGCAAAAGCACCTTCCTGCGCTGCCTGATCCACCTGGAAACCATAGACCAGGGCAGCATCGAGATCGAAGGCGAAACGCTGGCCGCCGCCATGCCCGGCGGCCCGAGCCGCTACGCGCGCGATGCCGATGTGCGCCGTATTTGCCGCAAGATGGGCATGGTGTTCCAGTCGTTCAATCTGTTCCCGCACATGACGGTGTTGCAGAACATTATCGAGGCGCCGGTCACGGTGCAGGGCGTGCCGCGCGAGGCGGCCATACCCAAGGCCGAAGCCCTGCTGCGCAAGGTAGGCCTGCTGAACAAGCGCGACAACTATCCGGCACGCCTGTCCGGTGGCCAGAAGCAGCGCGTGGCCATCGCCCGCGCGCTGGCCATGGAGCCCGATATCATGCTGTTCGACGAGCCCACCTCGGCGCTCGACCCGGAACTGACCGGCGAAGTGCTGCGCACCATGCGGCAGTTGGCCGACGAGCACATGACCATGCTGGTGGTGACTCACGAAATGGGCTTTGCCCGCGAAGCGGCGCACCGGGTCGTCTTCATGGATGAAGGCCGTATCGTCGAAGAATCCCCCGCGGCGGACTTTTTCCGGGCGCCACGCCAGGCGCGGGCCAGAGCGTTCCTGGGCCAGATGCTGTAGGGTGCCACACTGTTACACCCGATGAAAGAATTCATAAAATAAAACAGCATTTCTCCACCATCTGACTACCTTAGTAACCTTGCGCAGCCCAGCAGATACGGCGGCGCCCGAGGGCAGACCGGGAGGACAGGAAATGCGTACATACAAACGCAGGATCGCCGCATGGCTGGCATGTGGCGCCA
Source organism: Bordetella sp. (assembly GCA_035628955.1). Classification (GTDB taxonomy): domain Bacteria; phylum Pseudomonadota; class Gammaproteobacteria; order Burkholderiales; family Burkholderiaceae_B; genus Bordetella_A. The sequence goes on along the minus strand of DASPIV010000227.1, from coordinate 2,951 downwards.
TGGCGCTGCTGGCCGGTTGCGCCGCGCCAGGCGGCGACAAAGACACGATCGACTTGGCGGGGCTGTCGCAGCCGGTAGAACTACTGCGCGACAAGCATGGCGTTACGCATATCTATGCCCAGAACCAGCACGATCTGTTCTTCGCCCAGGGTTTCAATGCCGCGCGCGATCGCATGTGGCAGCTGGACTTGTGGCGCCGCCAAGGCGAAGGCAAGATGGCCGAGCAGTTCGGCCAGCGCTTTGTCGAACAGGATCGCGCGGCACGCCTGTTCCTGTACCGCGGCGACTTGCAGGCCGAGTTCGCCAGCTATCACCCCGAAGGGCAGGCCATCCTGACGGCGTTTGCCCAGGGCATCAACGCCTATGTCGATTGGGTGAAAGCCCATCCCGAGCAGATGCCGCCGGAATTCAAGCTGACCGGTACCGAGCCGGGCTATTGGAGCCCGCAGACGTCGCTGATCCGCATCTACGGCCTGACCCGCAACGCGGCCAGTGAAGTGAAGCTGTCGCAGCAGATAGCCGCGCTGGGGCTCAATGCCGTGCAGGATCTGGGGGTGTACGAGCCGCCCATCGCGCTGCAAGTGCCGGCCGGGTTGAACGTGACCCAGATCACCGAGGCTGTGCTGGCCGATTACAACCTGGCACGCAAGGGACAGAAATTCGTGGCGGCCGATTTCCCGCGCAGCCCGCTGGCCGCGGCCGAGCGCGAGGAACTGGCGCGCAGTTTGTCGGCCAATCAACTGGCATCGCTGGACCCGGCGTTCGACCCCATGGCGCCCCGTTATGAAAGCAATAACTGGACCATTGCCGGGCAGCGCACATCCACGGGCCGGCCCATTCTGGCGGGCGACCCGCACCGCAGTATCGCGATGCCGTCGCTGCGGTACATGGTGCACTTGAATGCGCCCGGCTGGAACGTGATCGGCGCGGGCGAGCCCGCGCTGCCGGGCGTGTCGATGGGGCATAACGATCGTATTGCGTTCGGCCTGACGATTTTCTCGTTTGCCGATGAAGAAGATCTTTACGTCTACGACACCAACCCGGCCAACCCCAATCAGTATCGCTACCGGGGAGGCTGGGAAGACATGCGCACGCTGGACGAGACCATTGCCGTGCGTGGGCAGCCCGCAACGACGCGCCAGCTCAAGTTCAGCCGGCATGGGCCGATCATTCATGAAGATCCGCTCCACCACAAGGCCTACGCGCTGCGGGCGGCCTACCTGGAATTTCCCGGCACGGCGGCTTACCTGGCCAGCCTGCGCCTGAACCAGGCACAGAACTGGGACCAGTTCGTGGCAGGCATGGAAAAGCACTACACGCCCAGCGAGAACATGGTGTATGCCGATGTAGACGGCAACATCGGCTGGTTCGGCGGCAGCATCGCCCCCATTCGCCCGCGCCAGGGCTGGTCGGGCATGCTGCCGGTACCGGGCAATGGCGATTTCGAATGGAACGGGTTCCTGCCCACCAGCGCGCTGCCCAAGGCGTTGAATCCGCCCGAAGGCTACGTGGCCACCGCCAACGAATACAACCTGCCGTACGATTTTCCGCACAAGGAAATGGCGGCCCGCGCCTGGGCGGAACCGTATCGCGTGCAGCGGATCCGCGAAGTGTTGGCTGATCGCAGCGGGTTGAGCCTGGAAGCCTCGCAACAACTACAGTTCGACAATCTGTCGATTCCGGCGCGCACGCTGGTAGGCTATGTGAAGCCGCTGAATTCGACAGCCCCGGGTGTCGGCGAGGCGCTACGCCTGCTGCAAGACTGGGACTACCGTACCGAGATCGATTCCCGGGCTGCCACGGTGTATGAATTCTGGTTGCCGGAAGTGGTCAAGCGAGTGTCCGACCTATACATTCCGGCCCAGGGGCGTGCCATATTCGGCGACCTGTCGACCCGCAAGGTGCTCGACAAGCTGGCCACGCCGGACGCCGCGTTCGGGCCGCGTCCCGAACAAGGGCGCGATGCGCTGCTGCTGGCCGCGCTGGACGATGGCGTGCGCAAGTTGACGGCAACGCTGGGCACGGATTCCAGGCAGTGGGAATGGGGCAGGCTGCATCACATTCAATTCGAGCACGCGCTGGCTGGCCTGATGTCGCCCGAGACCGCCAAGGCTTATGGCACGCCGCGCTATCCGGTCAGCGGAGACAACGACACGGTGCACCGCGCCACGTTCCGCAAATCGGATTTCCGCCAGATCAGCGGTGCTTCGTATCGGCAGGTGATAGACGTGGGCAACTGGGACAACTCGCGCATGCAGAACATGCCAGGCCAATCGGCCGACCCGCGCAGCCCGCATTACCGCGATCTGCTCGAGGGCTGGGCTACCGGCAAATACATCCCCATGGCCTTCAGCCGCGAGAAGGTGCAGGATGAACTGGGCGACACCCTGGTATTGCAGCCCCGCTGATTGCAAGGCGGGTGGCAGCCATACCAGGATGCCTGGTGGTCTGGCTATCGTGCGGCCATCCCTCTAGCCTGTGGCGTGGCGGCGTAGTGCCGCTACACCACAGGAACTGCATTCATGAATAGCTGTACGACTGCCGCCACTAAGTTCGATGCGTCGCGCGCGGACGAATATGCCGAGCAAAGCCGGATTGCCCTGGCCGGATACGACGCCTGCCATGACTTGGCGGCATGTATGCTGGCGGCCTCGCTGGGCACTGGCGGCGCTGCCCGCATTCTGGTGGCCGGGGCGGGCGGTACCGGCCAGGAAATCATCGCCGCCGCGCGGCTCGAACCGGGCTGGACCTACACCGCGATCGATCCGTCGGCCCCCATGCTGCAACTGGCCATGGCCAACATTACGGCTGCCGGCCTGCAGGCGCGTACCCAAACCGTAGCCGGCACTGTGGAGGACCTGCCCATGGGGCCCGAGTACGATGCCGCAACGCTGATCGGCGTGCTGCACCACATTCCGGACGACGGCGACAAGCGGGCCCTGCTGGAATCG
>DASPIV010000226.1:0-4202 GCA_035628955.1 Bordetella sp. | reverse complement strand
AGTTCGACGCGCACGAAGCGCGCGAGATCGGCCTGGTCAATCATGTGTATGCGGCGGCCGACCTGGCCGCCCAGGCCGGCCGGATGGCATCGCGCATCGCGCAGGCCACGCCCCTGACGGTACGGCTGACCAAGCGCAGCGTCGACCAGGGCCTGGCCACGACACGCGAGGGCGCCATGGCGGTGGAACTGCTTGCCATCGAGGAAAACCTGCGCGGCACCGATTGGAAGGGCGCATTGGCGGGGTTCGGCGGCGCGCAACCGGGGGCGGCTGATGCTGGTTGAACCCACCACCTTGCCGCGGCGTCTGGCGCGCACCGTGGCCGAGCGTGGCCCCCACGAGGCCTACGTCGGCCCGGACGGCCGCTATCGCTGGCAAGAGCTGGCAACCCAGGCCCGCGGCATTGCCGCCGCCTTGCACGCGCAGGGCGTGCGCCATGGCGATCATGTGGGCGTGATGCTGGGCAACAGCGCGCTATGGATCCAGGTGTTCTACGCCTGCGCCAGCCTGGGCGCCGTGACCGTGCCCATCAACACGCGCTTCAAAAGCGAAGAACTGCGCTTCTGCCTGAAACAGGCCGATATCGGCGTGCTGATCATGGCCGATGAGTTCCTGGGAATCGATTTCGTCGAGCTGCTGCGCCAGGTCGAGCCCGCCGTCGATACCGGCTTGCCGGGTACCGCGTTGCCCATGCTGCGTCAGGTGGTGGTCATGGGTAATTGCGTGCCGGTGGGCGCATTGGGCTATGACCGCTTCATTGCGCAGGGCGCGCCAGCGGACGCCGCCGAACTGGACGCCCAGGCCGCGCAGGTGGCCCCCGACGACGTGCTGCTGATCCAGTACACCTCGGGCACGACCTCATTTCCCAAGGGCGTGATGCTGACGCACGCCAACATGCTCACCAACGCCTGGGCGGCCGCGCAGCGCATGGGAGTGACGGCCGACGACCGGTACTTCAGCATTCGTCCGTACTTCCATGTGGCCGGCACGACTCTGTCTATCCTGGTCAGCCTGGTCACGGGCTGCTGCCTGCTGACCCTGCCGCGCTTTGACGTGGCCGAGGCTTTGCGCATTCTGGATACCGAGCGCTGTACGCTGACCTCGGGCAACGACACTATTTTCCTGATGCTGATGGGGCATCCCGATTTTGATCCCGCGCGGCTGCACCTGCGTGGCGGCTGGGCGGCGGCGGGCCCGGAAGTCATGCAGAAGATCCGCGATGTGATGGGGGTACCGTCGATATGCAATGCCTATGGGCAATCAGAGGCATCGCCGAATGTGATCATGTCGGCGCACGACGATGATTTTTCGCTGCGTGCCATGGGTTGGGCGCTGCCGCACCCCGGCATGCAAGTGCGTATCGTCGACCCGGCCACCGGCGCCGCCCTGGCGCCGGGCGAGCGTGGCGAGATCCAGGCCCGGGGCTGGAGCATCATGAAGGGTTACTACAACATGCCCGACGCCACGGCGCGCGCGCTCAGCGCCGACGGCTGGCTCAGCACCGGCGACCTGGGCGAGATGGACGGCCAGGGCCGGCTGCGCATGGTAGGGCGGCTGAAAGACATGTTCCGGGTCGGTGGCGAAAACGTGGCGCCGCTGGAAATCGAAGAGGTGCTGCATGCGCATCCAGCCGTGCAGATGGCCCAGGTGGTAGGTGTACCCGACGCGCGGCTGGGCGAAGTGCCGGCGGCCTTCGTGCTGCTGAAAGCGGGGCGCACGGCGCAGCCCGACGAACTGACGGCGTGGTGCAAGGCGCGCTGCGCCAATTTCAAGGTGCCGCGCTACCTGGACGTAGTCGACACTTTCGAGCACATCGGCATGACGGGCAGTTCCAAGGTGCAGAAGAACAAGCTGCGCGACTATGCCTTGCGGCGCTTCGGCCTGGAGCAGCCGTCATGACGCGCGACGTGATCCTGTGCGAATGCTATGCGCGCGATGGCCTGCAGCACGAGCCGCGGTTCATCGCCACGCCGGTCAAGACCGGCCTGATACAACGCTTTGCCGAGCTGGGCTTCGAGCGGATCGAGGCCACGTCGTATTCCAACCCCAGCGTCGTGCCTCAATTCGCCGACGCCAGCGCACTGCTGGCCATGCTGCCCCGCCGCCAGGGGGTCTGGTACAAGGCCACTTGCGCCAATGTGCGCGCGGTGGAGCGGGCACTGCACGACCTGGACGCCGGATACGGCGCCAATGAGATCAGCCTGCTGGTATCGGCCAGCGAATCGCATTCGCAGCGCAACCTGAAGCGTTCCCGGCAAGACCAGTGGCGCAACATCGCCGCCATGGTGGAACGCGCCGCCGGCCGCTTCCGCACGGTGGGCACGATTTCGGTGGCGTTCGGCTGCCCGTTCGAGGGCGCGGTAGGCGCCGCCAGCGTGCTGGACGATGCCCGCCGCTTTGCCGAATTGGGCGTCGATGTCGTTACCCTGGGCGACACCACCGGCATGGCGGCCCCCCCGGCCGTGCGCAGCCTGTACCGGCAATTGCGGCAGGAGTTTCCGCACTTGGCGTTGGTGGCCCATTTCCACGACACGCGTGGCACGGGGCTGGTCAATTATGTTGCCGCGCTGGAAGCCGGGGTGCGCTACTTCGACAGCGCTTTCGGCGGCGTGGGCGGCCATCCCGACAAAGTGAAGTACGGCGGTGGGCACACGGGCAACGTGGCCACCGAAGACCTGGTCGGCTTGTTCGAGTCGATGGGGGTGCGTACCGGCCTGGACCTGGCCACGCTGCTGGATGTGTCGCGGCAGTGCCAGGACACGCTGGGCCGCGAACTGCACAGCCGTGTGGCGGCCAGCGGCCTGAACCCGCTGACTGGCCAGGGTGGGCCGCCATGAGCCCCTACGCCGCCGCCCCGGTTGTTTATCATGCGCGTTTGCACGCGGCCCGCCCGGCGCGTGCGCCTTCAGCCTGGATACTGGACACTATGGCCACTCGACCCGCACGCAAGACCGCTACCGCTACCGCCACCGCTACGCGCGCTGTTCCCGCCGAGCTGAAAGACCTGTTCTCGTACCGCCTGAACCGCCTTGCGCATGTGTCCAGCCGCATTGCCGCCGGCCTGAATGAAAGCCGCTACGGCGTGGGGCCGCGCGAGTGGCGCATTATTGCGCTGCTGGGCGCCGCGGCACCGATGTCGCTGAATGCCTTGGCGCGCGAATCCAACGTCGACAAAAGCCAGGCGAGCCGCGCCGTTTCTGAACTGATCGAGCGGAAACTGATCCGGCGCAGCGCCGATGCCGAAGACGGACGCGGCATCAGCCTGGACCTGACCGCGGCCGGTCGGCGCCTGTACCAGGAAATGTTCCCGGCGGCGGTGGTACGCAACGAGTCGCTGCTGGAAGTGCTTACCGCCGCCGAACGCGACACCATCGAGCGGGCGCTGGACAAGCTGATCGTGCGCGCGCTCGAAATGTTCCACGATGCCAAGGCCGAAATTCCCACCCGGCGCGGCCGCAACGCAGGGCCGCGCTAGGACGGTGCGCCAGTGCGGTTCTGGCGCGCCCATATAGTTGATTTATGCAATTAAGTGGCGCCCGCCCCAGGGTGCCCGGACAAGGAATTCTCATGACCGAGCTGTTGATTGAAGACCTGGATGCGGTGCGTGTGCTGTACATGAACCGGCCCGAAAAGCACAATGCGCTGAATACCGCCTTGACCCAAGGGTTGCTGGACGCGCTGCAAGACGCCGACCGCGACAACGCGGTGCGCGCGGTGGTGCTGGCGGGTAACGGCAAGTCGTTCTGCGCCGGTGCCGACACCAAGGAATTCGCCGGCCTGACCGCGCAGCATGCCGCTGCGGTGCTGCAACGCGCGGAACTGACCACCGCCCTGCACCTGGCCTTCTCGCACATCGGCAAGCCGGTGGTGTCGGCGGTGCAGGGCAATGCCCTGGGCGGTGGGGCAGGCCTGGCGCTGGCCTGCGACATGTCGGTCATGGCCGAGGACGTGCGCTTCGGCTATCCCGAACTGCGGCACGGCATTGTGGCGGCAGTGGTAATGGCCAACCTGGTCAGGCAAGTGGGCCGCAAGCAGGCCTTCGAACTGGTGGCCATGGCCGAGCCGATCGACGGCGCGCGCGCACTGGCATTGGGCCTGGCCAACCGCGTGGTGCCCGCCGCCCAGGTGCTGGAAACCGCGTTGGGCCTGGCGCGGCGCATGGCTGGCTGGGAAGCGGCCGCCATGAAGCTGACCAAGCGCTC
>DASPIV010000225.1:0-16757 GCA_035628955.1 Bordetella sp. | reverse complement strand
GCGCGCCCTGATTACAGCACGGACTTCAGCAGCTTGCCCATTTCGGACGGATTGCGCGTGGTACGGATGCCGCACGCTTCCATCACTTCGAGCTTGGCGTCGGCCGTATCGGCACCGCCCGAGATCAGCGCGCCGGCGTGGCCCATGCGCTTGCCCGGAGGCGCCGTGACACCGGCAATGAAGCCGACCACGGGTTTCTTCATGTTGTCCTTGGCCCACTCGGCGGCATTGACTTCGTCGGGGCCGCCAATTTCGCCGATCATGATGATGGCATCGGTGTCGGGATCGTCATTGAAGAGCTTGAGCACATCGACGTGCTTCAGGCCGTTGATGGGATCGCCGCCGATACCCACGGCGCTGGACTGGCCCAGGCCGAGTTCGGTGACTTGCGCCACGGCTTCGTAGGTCAGCGTGCCCGAGCGGCTGACAATGCCGATGCGGCCCTTGCGGTGGATGTGGCCGGGCATGATACCGATCTTGATTTCGTCGGGCGTGATCAGGCCCGGGCAGTTGGGGCCCAGCAGCAAGGTCTTGCTGTTCTTGGCCTTCATGCGGTTCTTGAGATCCAGCATGTCGCGCACGGGAATGCCTTCGGTAATGCAGATGACCAGGTCCAGCTCGGCCTCGACCGCTTCCCAGATGGCAGCCGCGGCACCCGCCGGCGGCACGTAGATCACCGACACGGTAGCGCCGGTCTTGTCCTTGGCGTCTTGCACGCTGCCGAAGATGGGCACGCCTTCGAAATCTTCGCCGGCCTTCTTGGGATGCACGCCGGCCACGAAGGCGGCTTTGCCATTGGCATATTCACGGCACATGCGGGTATGGAACTGACCCGTCTTGCCCGTGATGCCCTGGGTGATGACTTTGGTGTCCTTGTTGATCAGAATCGACATTTGTGAATCCTTGGCAAGTTATTTGACGGCGGCTACGACGCGGGTGGCCGCTTCGGCCATGGTGTCGGCGCTGATGATGGGCAGCCCCGAGTCGGCCAGCATTTTCTTGCCCAGTTCTTCGTTGGTGCCCTTCATGCGGACGACCAGCGGTACGTTCAGGTTGACGGCCTTGCACGCAGTGATCACGCCCTCGGCGATGACGTCGCAGCGCATGATGCCGCCAAAGATGTTGACCAGAATGGCCTTCACGCCCTTGTTCTTGAGCATGATCTTGAAGGCTTCGGTGACCTTTTCAGCCGTGGCGCCGCCGCCGACGTCCAGAAAGTTGGCAGGCTCGCCGCCGAACAGCTTGATGGTGTCCATGGTGGCCATGGCCAAGCCGGCGCCGTTGACCAGGCAGCCGATGTTGCCGTCGAGCTGGATATAGGCCAGGTCGAACTTGCTGGCTTCGATTTCGGCCGGATCTTCTTCGTCGAGGTCGCGGTAGGCCACGATTTCGGGATGGCGGAACAGCGCGTTGGAATCGAAGTTGAACTTGGCGTCCAGGGCAATGATATTGCCCTTGCTGTCGCGGTTCAGGGGGTTGATCTCCACCAGCGAGGCGTCGGTGTCCATGTAGCACTTGTAGAGCTTCTGGAACACGTCGGCTGCCTGGGCGGCGGAATCGCCCGACAGGCCAATGGCTTCGGCCACGTTCCTGGCCTGATCGGTCGGCAGGCCGGTGAGCGGGTCGATGTATTCGGTGATGATTTTCTCGGGCGTCGAGTGAGCGACTTCCTCGATGTCCATGCCGCCTTCGCTCGAGGCGATGATGGCGACCTTCTGCGTGGCGCGGTCGGTGACCAGCGACACGTAGTATTCCTTCTGGATATCGGCGCCGTCTTCGATGTACAGGCGGCGTACCTTCTGGCCTTGCGGGCCGGTCTGGTGGGTGACGAGCTGCATGCCCAGGATGTCCGAGGCCAGCTTGCGGACCTCGTCGAGCGAACGGGCCAGCTTCACGCCACCGCCCTTGCCACGGCCACCGGCGTGGATCTGCGCCTTCACGACCCAAACCGGTCCACCCAGCTTTTCAGCGGCTGCCACGGCCTCGTCTACGGAAAAAGCGGGAATCCCGCGCGGCACGGGCACGCCAAATTGCTTCAGCAGTTCCTTGCCTTGATACTCGTGGATTTTCATGTGTTACCTGTCAGGACGAATGAGAAAAAGAGGGGGAATCGGAGATCGCGTCCGCCGCCGCTTCAGCGCTAGCCCCGGTGTACCACTTGGGATAGTGCTCAAGCACCACCGGGCCGTCGGTGCGCAGGGCATGACAGCCGTCCAGCTGGAACGGTCGTGTGTCCGGATTGCTGTTCTGGCGCCGGCGGTTGGCCATGGTCTGCACCGCCGCGGTGGGCAGCACCTGCGACAGTTCGGTCATGTGGGTACAGCCCGCGGTATGGCCAAAGCGCTCTTTGACCTGGCGCCGAAACCCCTTGAGCAGATTCATGCCGATCAGCCTCGTGTACGAAGCCTCGATGGCCGTGCATTGCTGTTCGTAGGGCGCCGCGTCATAGACTGCCTGGGCCGCCACAATGTTGAACGCCTCATCGATGGTGATGCGCAAGTGCATGTGGTGGATGGGGCGGCCGGCCCGGAAGATTTCACCATTGTGCTTGGGAAAATCGTAGGCCTTGAGATCGATGAGCTCGGCTTCGAGGTCCCAAAGGCCGTCGTCGCGCCCGTAGGACTGCACGCGTATGGAACGCGTGTGCAGCGGGTGGCGAGAGACATTCGACGGTGGCAAGGGCATGGGAAGGCCTGCGCTCAGGGCATTTGACGCAAAGCAGCAAATCCTGAAGAGTATAACGCAGGCCTCTGGGGCCCGTCCCGGCCACGAATGCCGTCCACGCAGGCGGGCCGAGCGGGCCGCCTGGCGAAAAACCCAGGCCGCCCGCGAGAGGCCCGGGGCGGATCAGGCGGCCCGCAGGACGCGCGCCGCTTCGACCATGCCCACCAACGCCGCCTCGGTTTCGGGCCAGGCACGGGTCTTCAGGCCGCAATCGGGGTTGACCCACAGCCGCTCGCCGGGCAGCCGGGCGGCGGCCTTGCGCATCAGGCCGACCATCCAGTCTACGTCGGGCACATTGGGCGAATGAATGTCATAGACGCCCGGACCGATGTCATTGGGATAGCGGAAATCCTCGAATGCCTTGAGCAACTCCATGTTCGAGCGCGAGGTCTCGATCGTGATGACATCGGCGTCCATCGCGGCAATGGACTCGATGATGTCATTGAACTCGGAATAGCACATATGAGTATGGATCTGCGTATCGGCCTCGACCCCGGCGGTGGACAGGCGGAAGCAGTCCACCGCCCAATCCAGGTAGGCTTGCCAGTCGTGGCGGCGCAGGGGCAGCCCCTCGCGGATGGCGGGTTCGTCGATCTGGATGACCCGCACCCCGGCTTTTTCCAGGTCGACCACTTCGTCGCGCAAGGCCAGCGCCAGCTGGCGGCAGGTTTGCTCGCGCGGCTGGTCGTCGCGCACGAATGACCACTGCAGGATGGTGACCGGGCCGGTCAGCATGCCCTTGACCGGCTTGTCGGTCAGCGACTGGGCGTACGACGACCAGCCGACGGTCATGGGAGCCGGCCGCGCCACGTCGCCAAAAATGATCGGCGGCTTGACGCAACGCGAGCCATAGCTTTGCACCCAGCCATTGCGCGTGAAGGCGAAGCCGGCCAGCAATTCGCCGAAGTATTCCACCATGTCGTTACGTTCGGGCTCGCCGTGCACCAGCACATCCAGGCCGATTCGCTCCTGGAAGCGGATGACCGCCTCGATTTCCTTGCGGATCGCGGCCTCGTAGGCAGAATCGCTCAGCGCGCCGGATTTCCAGTCACGCCGCAAGGTCCGGATCTCGGCGGTTTGCGGAAACGACCCTATGGTGGTGGTGGGAAATGCCGGCAGGTTCAGCAGTTGCTGCTGGCGGGCGATACGGTCCGCGAACGGCGCGCGGTCGCGCGTTATAGCGGTGGTGTCGGCCATGCGGCGACCCACCGCCGGATTATGAATACGAGGCGACTGGCGGCGCGCCGCCAATGCGGCACGCTGGACTGCCAGTGCCTCGCTGACCGCGGGCGCTTGCGGGTCGGCCAGGGCGCGGCCCAACAGGCTCAGTTCATCCAGCTTCTGCGCGGCGAACGACAGCCAGCTCTTCAACTCGGCATCCAGGTCGGTTTCGCCTGCCAGATCGACCGGGACATGCAACAGCGAGCACGACGGGGCCAGCCACAGGCGTTCGCCCAATTGCCGGCGTGCCGGAACCAGGGCGGCCAAGGCTGCGTCCAGGTCGGTACGCCAGATATTGCGGCCATCGATGACACCGGCCGACAAAACCTGGCCGGGGCGCAACCCGGCAACCACGTGTGGCAACTGATTCGGCGCGCGGACCAGATCCACATGCAGGCCGGCCACGGGTAACGACAGCGCCGTGGCCAGATTGTCGTTCAGCCCCCCGAAATAAGTGGCGAGCAGCAGCTTGATGGGGGTATCGGCCAGGCGGGCGTAGACGTCGCGGAAAGCCTCGCGCCAGGCCTGCGGCAGGTCGAGCACCAGAATGGGCTCATCGATCTGCACCCATTGCACACCCAGCCGCGCCAGGCGCGCCAGCACATCGGCGTACACCGGCAACAAGGCATCCAGCAGTTGCAGCTTGGCGGTATCGCCCGCCCCCCCTGCAAAAGCATCGCCCTTGCCCTGCCACAGCCAGGTCAATGGACCCGGAATCACGGGCTTGACCTGATGGCCCAACGCCTGCGCCTCTTGCACCTGGTCGAACAAGTATTCGCGCGCAATGCGGAAAGTCTGGCCCGGCACCAGTTCGGGCACGATGTAGTGATAGTTGGTATCGAACCATTTGGTCATCTCGCAGGCCGCAGTGGGGGTGCCCGTGGGCGCGCGCCCACGCCCCATGCGAAACAGCGTGTCCAGGCTGACCGGCTGATCGTCGGGCTGCCCGAAACGGGCCGGCACGGCGCCCAGCAGGGTGGTCCACTCCAGGATATGGTCGTACCAGGCGAAATCGCCCGCGGGCACGAATTGCACGCCTGCGCGCGCCTGGCGCTGCCAATGGGCGGCACGCAATTCGCGGCCGGCCTGTTCAAGCTCGGCGGCGCCTTGCTTGCCGCCCCAGTAGGCTTCGACCGCGCGTTTCAGTTCGCGCTGGGCCCCGATGCGCGGGAAACCAAGATTATGAATAATGGTCATATAGATATCCAAGTAAATTAATTTTCTCACTCGGATGCTATTCTGCGCGCAGGATTACTTGCAGCAAAATCAATCTCAACATACATTACTTGAATATTATTCATGTAATTCCTGCACCGCCTGTCGCTGCAGTGACGCTCATTCTTTACAGGCTTAGCCATGCTTGAAATCCGCCACCTTGAGACCCTGTCCGCCATCCGGGAAGGGGGCAGCCTGCAGGAAGCCGCTGATCGCTTGCACCTGACCCAATCGGCCCTGTCGCACCAGTTGCGCGATCTGGAAACCCGCCTGGGGACTGCGCTGCTGAACCGCCGCACCCGCCCCGCCCGCCTGACTACCGCGGGCCTGCGAGTACTGGCGCTGGCCGATGAAGTGTTGCCACGCCTGCGCGCCACCGAACGCGAACTGCAACGGCTGGCCGCCGGGCGCACCGGACGCCTGCACTTGGCCATCGAGTGCCATTCCTGCTTTCAGTGGTTGATGCCGGCCCTGGATGCTTTTCGCGCGCAGTGGCCCGACGTCGCCCTGGACTTGTCGGCGGCGTTTTCCTTCGCCCCCTTGCCCGCCCTGGTGCGCGGCGACCTGGATCTGGTGATCACGTCCGACCCGCAACAACTGGAAGCCGTGGAATACCTGCCGCTGTTCAAATATGAACTGGTGCTGGCGGTGGCGGAATCGCATCCCCTGGCAAGCTTGCGCCACATCGAGGCCGAACAATTGGCCGACCAGACCTTGATCACCTATCCGGTGGACAGGCAGCGGCTGGATATATTCACGGCGTTCCTGGACCCGGCGGGAGTCGAACCGGCGGCGGTGCGCAAGGCGGAACTTACGCCTATCATTGCCCAACTGGTGGCCAGCAACCGTGGCGTGGCGGCCTTGCCCAACTGGGCGCTGACGGAATACCTGAAACCGGGCTGGCTCCGGCTGTGCCATCTGGGCCCGCAAGGCGTATGGCGCACGCTATACGCAGCGGTGCGCACCGAAGACACTGACGCATCGTATGTGGGGGATTTCCTGTCGATCGCCCGCGAGGTGTGCTTCAAGACGCTGGACGGAATACGCTCGGCCAAGGCCTGAGTGGCGGCCGGCGGGTCAGTCGTCGTGTTCCTGGCCCAGCAGGCGCCGGATGATGTCGTGGGCAAAACCGCGGCCGGCCAGGAAGCGGGCCTGCCTGGCGTATTCGGCCCTGTCGGCGGGTTTGGCGCCATAACGCTTGCGCCAGACGTCCAGGGCACGCTGATATTCAGTGGCGCGCAGATCGTCACGTAGTTGTGCCACCTGGTCTTCGGCCACGCCATGCTGGCGCAGTTCTTGCACGATGCGGGCGGTGCCCTGCCGTGCGGCACGCCGATGCACCAGGCTTTGGGCAAACCGTTCGGTGGACAACCAGCCTTCTTTTTCCAGGGTGTCGAGCACCGCTTCGATATCGGTGCCATCGTCGGCGTAGGGTTGCAGCTTGCGCGCGAGTTCGTTGCGCGCATATTCGCGCCGGGACAAATAGCCCACCGCGCGGGCTTTCAGGGTAGGCCCACGCGACGCGGGCTTGCCCAAGGTTTCGAAGCCATCGTCGTCGGCTTCGCGCTTGCCCGGTTCGCGCCGCGTAGATGAAGCACTACGCGGCGGACCTGAGAAACCGGGCTTGCGGATCATGCCTCGCCGTTGTCGTCGGGCTCGGCCTCGGCTGCGCTGGGCGGGAAGGTGGCCGCGCGGCTGACGATGCCTTGGTTTTCGCGCACCTTGTTCTCGATTTCGATGGCGATTTCGCGATGTTCTTTCAGGTATTCGCGAACGTTGTCCTTGCCCTGGCCGATACGGGTACCGCTGTAGCTGTACCAGGCGCCGGACTTGTCGACCACGCCAGCCTGCACGCCCAGGTCGATGATTTCGCCTTCACGCGAAATACCCGTGCCGTACATGATGTCGAATTCGGCCTGCTTGAACGGCGGCGAAACCTTGTTCTTGACGACCTTGACGCGGGTTTCGTTGCCGACGACCTCTTCACCCTTCTTGATCGAACCGATACGGCGAATGTCCAGACGCACCGACGAATAGAACTTCAGTGCATTGCCGCCGGTGGTGGTTTCGGGGTTGCCGAACATGACACCGATCTTCATGCGGATCTGGTTGATGAAGATGACCATGCAATTGGTGCGCTTGATGGTGGCGGTGAGCTTGCGCAGCGCCTGGCTCATCAGGCGGGCCTGCAGGCCGGGCAGCGAATCGCCCATTTCGCCTTCGATTTCGGCCTTGGGTACCAGCGCCGCCACCGAGTCGATCACGATCAGGTCGACCGAGCCCGAACGCACCAGGGCATCGGTGATTTCAAGTGCCTGTTCGCCGGTGTCGGGCTGCGAAATGAGCAGGTCGGTAAGATTGACACCCAGCTTGGACGCGTACTGCACGTCAAGGGCATGCTCGGCATCGATAAAGGCGCAGGTGCCGCCGATTTTCTGCATTTCGGCGATGACCTGCAGGGTGAGCGTGGTCTTGCCTGACGATTCCGGGCCGTAGACCTCGATGACGCGGCCGCGTGGCAGGCCGCCGACACCCAGTGCGATATCGAGCCCCAGCGAGCCGGTGGACACGACCTGAATATCGTGTTCGACCTCGTTGTCGCCGTAGCGCATGATCGAGCCCTTGCCGAACTGCTTCTCGATTTGCGAAAGCGCGGCGGCCAGCGCCTTGCCCTTTTCCGAGGCGGCTGCTTTGCTGGTTTTGTCGTTCATGTGGTGGTGTCCCGTGGGTAAATTGTGTGCAATGCTGTTGTATGCGTTCGTGCGGCGCAATGCACCAGCAGCGGCAATTATGGCATCGGATTGTACTGGATAAAAACCCAGTATGCCAGATTTCTCGCGGGATTCCCAGGATGGGCAAGCCCTCTGCCCTGTGCCAGAATGCGCGCGTAGGCCGGCAGCCTCCGGTCATTGCCTGTTTTTCCCCCCGCATGCGCATTCTCATCGCCGAAGACGACAGCATCCTGGCCGACGGCCTATCCCGTTCGCTACGCCACAATGGCTATGCCGTCGATGCTGTCCGCGACGGTGCGGCCGCCGATTCCGCCTTGGCGGCACAGGCCTTCGACCTGCTGATCCTGGACCTGGGCCTGCCCCAGTTGGCCGGCCTCGAGGTACTGCGGCGCCTGCGGGCGCGCAATTCGCTGCTGCCGGTCCTGATCCTGACCGCCGCCGACAGCGTCGAACAGCGCGTCAAGGGCCTGGACCTGGGGGCCGACGACTACATGGCCAAGCCCTTTGCCCTGTCCGAACTGGAAGCCCGGGTACGGGCACTGACGCGGCGCGGCGCGGGCGGCGGCGCCACGCTGCTGCGCCATGGCCGCCTGGTATTCGACCAAACCGGCCGCGTGGCGCTGGTCGACGACCAGACCCTCGATCTGTCCGCGCGCGAAGTCAGCCTGCTCGAAATCCTGTTGACCCGCAGTGGCCGCATGGTCAGCAAGACCCAATTGGTCGACCACTTGTGCGAATGGGGCGAAGAAGTCAGCACTAACGCCATCGAGGTCTATGTGCATCGCCTGCGCAAGAAACTCGAGCCCAGCGGCGTCAAGATCATCACGGTGCGTGGCCTGGGCTATTGCCTTGAACGGGACCAGGGTGCAGGCTACCTCTCCCACTGAGCCGGCCGCGCACGAAAAGCTCAACCAAGAGGCCCTGGACGCCATGAGCGGCGGGGCCAAAGGCCCCAGCTTCGCGCCGCCCCAGCGTTCGCTGCTGGGCGAGATCCTGGACTGGATGCTGGCCCCGCTGTTCCTGCTGTGGCCCATGAGCGTGGCCATCACCTATGTGGTGGCGCAGAACATCGCCAACGTGCCCTATGACCGCGCGCTGGCCAACAACCTGCATGTGTTGTCGCGGTACGTGCACGCACAGGACGGACGCGCCGTTCTGCGCATGAGCGAATCCGTACGCGATGTGCTGCGCCCCGATGAAACCGATAGTGTGTTCTGGCTGGCGCTGGGCAGCCGGGGCGAATACCTGGGTGGCGACCGCGTCCTGCCGTTGCCCCCCCAGCTGGGGCAGCCGCAGCCCGGCACCATTCTGTATGCCGACGATACGCTGCGCGGCTTCGGCGTGCGCCTGGCCTATACCTGGATAGACCTGCACATTCCGCAGACGCAGCCGGTGCTGCTGGTGGTGGCCGAAACCATGGAACGGCGCACTGAACTGGCCAACGACATCATCAAGGGGGTGATCATCCCGCAGTTCGTGGTGCTGCCCGTGGCGGTGCTGCTGGTGTGGTTCGGCCTGTCGCGCGGGGTGGCACCGCTCAATGCGCTGCAACAGCGCCTGCGGGCGCGCCGCCCCGACGATCTTTCGCCCATCGACGAGCGGGCCGCTCCTACCGAAATCGCGCCGCTGGTGGGCGCCATGAACGAATTGCTCGACCGGCTCTCGGCCAATGTGCAGGCGCAACGGCGCTTCGTGGCCGATGCCGCGCACCAGTTGAAAACTCCCCTGGCCGGGCTGCGCACGCAGGCTGAGCTGGCATTGCGCGATGCCAGCCCCGGCGAAATGCAATCCAGCCTGCGCCAACTGGTCATGGGCTCGGAACGCGCCACTCGCCTGGTCAATCAGTTGCTGCTGCTGGCCCGCGCCGAAAACCCGCATTCGGCCGATCTTGCCCTGACCGACCTGAATGCCGTCGGCTACGAACAGACCATGCAGTGGGTTCCCCAGGCACTGGCGCTGAACACCGACCTGGGCTTCGAAGCCGCCGACACCGCGGCCCCCATCGCGGGCAATGGCATTTTGCTGGCCGAACTGCTCAACAACCTGGTGGACAACGCCCTGCGCTACACCCCGCCCGGCGGGCACATTACCGTGCGCGTGCGCGTCACGGCTACCCAAGCCGTCCTGGAAGTAGAAGATTCCGGCCCCGGCATCGCCCCTGAAGAGCGCGAGCGGGTGTTCGACCGCTTCTACCGCGTGCTGGGCACTCAGGCCGAAGGCAGCGGACTGGGCCTGGCCATTGTGCGCGAGATCGCCCAAAAACATCGAGCCACCGTGCAGGTCCTGGAGGGCACGGCCCATTCGCAACTGCCGGGAACCTGCATTCGGGTCAGTTTTCCGTTGTACACACGCGTTGCCGACCCGTCCGGCACACCCTAGGGCATTCCCTGACATGCGCGCGCACTCCCTATGGAGAGATGCATTTTGTTTCAAAATTAAGATTCGGGTAAGTATCACGTCAGAACCTCGTCAGGCTCCTTTCTTACCTTGCAAGTAGCCCTACGCCGGCGCACCGGCCAAGAGCCCGCACGGTGGACAACCAACCACCGGCCCAGAAACGAGGAGACATCATGAGTACAGCATCGCTGGCCGATCGCGGCCCATCAACGGGCCGGCGCCCGATGACGAAGGAGGAACGGCGCGTGATCTTCGCGTCGTCGCTAGGTACCGTTTTCGAATGGTACGACTTCTACCTGTACGGTTCACTGGCGGCCATTATTGCGACGCACTTTTTCTCGGGGGTGAATCCCACCGCGGCGTTCATCTTCGCGCTGCTGGCCTTTGCCGCCGGCTTCGCGGTACGCCCATTCGGCGCACTGGTGTTCGGCCGCCTGGGCGACCTGGTCGGGCGCAAGTACACATTCCTGGTCACCATCGTGATCATGGGCGTGTCCACCTTCCTGGTAGGCGTGCTGCCCAGCTACGCCAGCATCGGCATCGCCGCGCCGGCGATCCTTATCGTGCTGCGCCTGCTGCAAGGCCTGGCGCTGGGTGGTGAATACGGCGGCGCAGCGACCTATGTGGCCGAGCACGCGCCGCAGGGCCGCCGCGGCGCCTACACCGCCTGGATCCAGACCACGGCCACGCTGGGCCTGTTCCTGTCGCTGCTGGTCATCATGGGCATCCGTGCCGTCATGTCCGAAGACGCATTCCGAGACTGGGGCTGGCGCATTCCGTTCCTGATCTCGGTGGTGCTGCTGGGCATTTCGGTGTGGATCCGGCTGCAACTCAACGAATCCCCCACATTCAAGCGCATGAAGGAAGAGGGCCGCGGATCGAAGGCACCCCTGACCGAGTCCTTTGCCCAATGGAAGAACCTGAAGGTCGTGATCATCGCCCTGCTGGGCCTTACCGCAGGCCAGGCGGTGGTTTGGTACACAGGCCAGTTCTATGCCTTGTTCTTCCTGACCAAGACGCTGCAGGTCGACCCGAACACCGCCAACATCATGATCGCGCTGGCGCTCTTGATCGGCACGCCCTTTTTCCTGATATTTGGCTCGCTGTCGGACCGCATCGGCCGCAAGCCCATCATCATGGCCGGCTGCCTGATTGCCGCGCTGACCTACTTCCCGCTGTTCCAGGGCCTGACCCACTTCGCCAATCCGGCGCTCGAAAAGGCCCAGGCCACGGCACCGGTCACCGTCATCGCCGACCCGGCCACCTGCTCGTTCCAGTTCAATCCGGTCGGCACCTCGTCCTTCACCAGCTCGTGCGACGTAGTCAAGTCATTCCTGGCAGCGAACTCGGTGAACTACTCCAACCAGGCCGCCCCGGCCGGCTCGGTGGCCAGGGTCAAGATCGGA
Source organism: Bordetella sp. (assembly GCA_035628955.1). Taxonomy (GTDB): domain Bacteria; phylum Pseudomonadota; class Gammaproteobacteria; order Burkholderiales; family Burkholderiaceae_B; genus Bordetella_A. The sequence continues at coordinate 5,062 of DASPIV010000225.1, read as the reverse complement.
AATGAGGAATTCGCCTCGTTCGAAGGCAGGGACATGTCCTCCGCCGACTTCAAGGCCAGGTCGGCCGAACTGAAAACTGCCCTGACCACCGCCATCCGCGACCACGGCTATCCCGCCAAGGCCGACCCGGAACAGATGAACAAGTTCATGGTGGTGGTGTTGCTGACCATCCTGGTGATCTACGTCACCATGGTGTACGGCCCGATCGCCGCCATGCTGGTCGAGATGTTCCCCACCCGCATCCGCTACACCTCGATGAGCCTGCCGTATCACATCGGCAACGGTTGGTTCGGCGGCTTCCTGCCTCCGGTGGCCTTCGCCATCGTGGCGGCCACGGGCAACATCTACGACGGTTTGTGGTATCCGATCATCATAGCGGTCATGACGCTGATCATCGGCACCCTGTTCGTACGCGAAACCAAGGACGTAGACATCAACGCCTGATTCGTACTTTCCCCCGCCAGGCAGGACTGCTGCGCCTGTCTGGCTCTTCAAGCTCCTTCGGGAGCTTTTTTTTTCGCCGGACGGCAGCCAGACAAAAAAGCTTCACGCCGCGGACCGGGCATGCCGCAGGCTGGACCCCCAAGGGGCTCTTTCCGCTGGCGGACGCGAAAGGCGATTCAGGACGATGTCAGACCGCCGGGATTAGACTGCAAGCTCAGATCACGGTCTTGCACTGCATTTTCGGACGTTTGATCCCCTGTCCGCGAATCGCAGGGCCAGTTCTCTGACGCCAATGCCACGTCCCCCGCGAGCCTTTAATGGCGTGACATTGTGTGACCCTGCCGGGCCCGGCTTTCTCAAGCCGGGCCTTTTTTTGCCGCCGGGCCGGCCGGACACACGGGTCAGCGGCGGCGCCCCAGGCCGACGACGAGCACGCCCACCACAATGGCAGCGATGCCAGCCCAAGTGGGGATCGATACCGACTTTTCAGTTTCGGCCGTGGCCTTGACCGAACCGATCTGCAACACGGTTTCTTCGCTCGTGTAATCGAACCCCTTGTATACCAGCGCCGCCGCGCCCAGCGCGATCAGCACGATACCTACGATAGTGGCCGGTTTCATCGTTATGTCCTTTTCTGGTGAATGACGATGCGCCGGAAGATACCGGAACGCCTGCCCACTGTCAGTGACAGAACGTGTCGTGTCAATGGGGGAACCACATGGGACGCCATGCCGTCGACACTCGTATAGAATCAACCCTTTTGCCCGACGCCATGTGGTTCAAGAATCTCAAGATATACCGACTATCCTCGCCGTGGACGCTGACCGGCGAGCAGCTTGAAGAAAGCCTGGCCCGGCACGCCTACCAGGCCGGCAACAACCTCGAAATGCAGAGCATGGGCTGGATCTCGCCACGCGAGAATGCCGCTCTGTCGCACACGGTGAACCAGCAGATTCTGCTCAGCCTGCGGGCCGAAAAGAAGCTGCTGCCGGCTACGGTCGTCAACCAGGTGGCCCGTGCACGCGCGCAAGAAATCGAAGAGCAGCAGGGCTACAAGCCCGGCCGCAAGCAAATGAAAGAAATCAAAGAGCGCGTCACCGACGAGCTCTTGCCCAAGGCGTTCAGCATCTATCGGGACACCCGGGTATGGATCGATCCGGTGAACCATTGGCTGGTCATCGATGCGGCCGCTTCGGCCAAGGCCGACGAAGTCATCGGCCTGCTCGTCAAGACCATCGACCCGTTGCCGCTGGAAAACCTGTACGTGGCGCAATCGCCGGCCGCGGCCATGACCGGTTGGCTGGCAGCCGACGAAGCTCCCTCCAATTTCAGCATCGACCAGGACACCGAACTGCGCGCCTCGGGTGAAAGCCGTGCAGCCATCCGCTACGTCAAGCACTCTATCGACGTCGACGACGTGCGGCGCCACATCCAGTCGGGCAAGCAATGCACCCGCCTGGCCCTGACCTGGGCAGACCGGGTGTCGTTCGTGCTGACCGAATCGCTCGACGTCAAGCGCGTGGCACCGCTCGACGTACTGAAAGAAGGCAACGACACCGTCATGCAGAACGATGACGAGAAGTTCGATTCCGACATGGCGCTCATGACGGGTGAACTGGCCAAGCTGCTGGCCGAACTGACCGACGCGCTGGGCGGCGAAAAGCGCATCTGAACCACGGGCGGCCTGACGCCGCCCGCTGCTCGCGGGTTCTCAATCGAGCCCGTGGAAAGCGGAATCGTCAGGGCCGACGTGCGAGGGATGCTTCCACGTTACATCGCGCATGGAATGCTGCACCAGGCCTTCCACCCCCAGCAGCACGGCAAAAATCGCCATCCGGATGGGAATGCCGTTATCGGTCTGGCGGAAGATCGCCAGGCGCGGATCGTCGTTCAGGTCGGTGCTCAGGTCGTTGGCGCCCGGCCGGCTGTCGCGCGGCAAGGGGTGCATGACGATCGTGTCGGGCCCGCAATGGGCATCGATGATGGCGCGGCTGATCTGGAAATCAGGTGTATAGCCTTCGCTTTCTTCGTTGGCGAAGCGCTCTTTCTGCACACGCGTGGCGTAGATCACGTCGGCGCCGGCCAAGCCGTCGGCCAGAGTGCTTTTCTGCTCGATGACGTTGCCGTTACGGCTGGCCTGCTCGATGATGTAGGCCGGCATTTCCAGCCCCGGCGGCGAAATCAGGGTGAACTTGATGTCCTTGTACAAGGCCAGCAACTTGATCAGCGAATGCACGGTGCGGCCGTATTTCAGGTCACCCACCATGGCCACATGCGCGCCGTCAAGCAGCTTGCCCAGCCGCGAGAACTCGGTCAGGATGGTGTACAAGTCCAGCAACGCCTGGCTGGGATGTTCGCCAGGGCCGTCGCCGCCATTGACCACAGGAATATTCGTGGCCTGGGCAAATTCGGCCACCGAGCCCTGGTCGGGGTGGCGAATCACCATGGCGTCGACATAGCCGCTCATGACGCGGCTGGTGTCGTAGATGGATTCGCCCTTGGCCATGGACGAAAACGTGAAGCCGGTGGTGTCGCACACCGAACCGCCCAGGCGGCAGAACGCCGATCCGAAGCTGACGCGGGTACGCGTGCTGGCTTCGAAGAACAAATTGCCCAGCACGGCGCCTTCCAGCACGCGTGACACTTTCTGCCGCCGGGCAATGGGCTGCATCATGTCAGCCACGCGGAACAGATCCTCGACCGATTCGCGGGAAAACTGATCCACTGAGATCAGCTGCGCCTTGCCATTGATGGCGATACGGTCGCGCAAGGCACCTGCCTGTGCGCTTTGCGTATATTTTTCGAGCAGCGCGCTGTTCTGGACGATTTCGCTGACAAAACGTTCGACCACCTCGGGCATGGCGCGGAATTCCTGCGAGCTCTCTGGCAATAACCAGGTGTCCAGAGCTCGCCGCTTGACGCCGATGCGCGTGGCGAAGACATCGCGAGTAAGGTTCAGGCGACGCATGGCATCGCGCAGGAAAGCTTGCTGGGAAATAGACATGGCGGCCCCGGGACAGTTATGAAATATACGCAATGCGCATATTAAACCCGGTAATTTGTGCGCCGCAAGCGTTTTTAGAAAACCCCGGCAAGAGCGGTATAGGCCGCCCCCACCTGGCTATCGGCAGCATCGAAAGCCAGGCCGGCCGACAACCAGCATCCCGCGACGAAAGCCCCCATAGCCACGATGTACGCAATCGCGCCCAGCCAGGTGGCGGCTTTGGAGCAGCGGCTTCCTGCCCGCGCGGCCTGGGCCAGGCCCCAGCACAGCATGGCGCTTGCGCCAGCCAGCACGCCTGTCAGGAAAATTGCCAGGGGCACGGACAAATCCGGCGGCGCCACGTCGGCGCCCAGTACCCCCAAGGCGAAGCCCACTTCCACCAGCGCGCCGATGGCGTTCAGCCAGCCCAGCCAGCGGGCCGCCGAGCCCAAGAGAGCATATGCGCCGCCGCCTTGCACGAGGCCTGGCACCGGCGTCAGTTCGCCAGCGGCCGGCATACCGGGGTCGCGCTCTGGATAGAGGCCCTGGCAGCCTGGATTTCAGCTTCGTCCCACGGGGCCTCGCCTAGCACCAGGACAGTTACCTGAGACGTGGCCGGGCCGTCGGCCTGCGCACGAATGATTTCAAGAATCTTGGCTGGCTCGGCTTGCTTGTAGACCTGGACTTCGTTGGGTGCGCCTTTCTGGCCCAGGCTATGGTGCGATGTGTAGACGACACCATACGGATGGCGGCGCTGCTCGTGGCAAACGCGCACATATTCACCCGCACGGCGATAGGCGGCCTGGAAATCGGCCTGCACTGTGAATGTATCGGTGGCGCCCGGCGCATCGCCGGACAACAACCCTTTGCTCGCGCAACCGCTCAGTACAACGGCAACTGTCAACCCTGCCAGGCCCAAAATGCGCATGTCTATTCCGCCAGATCACTCCGATGGCTGCATTATGCATCACACTTGTGCCGCTGGCGGCGGTTGCCGTCCTGCCCCACGAACGGGGGCGGACGGCAGACCAGCCTTATTCGGCGGCCTTCTGGATGCTTTCGCCACCACGTTCGATATCTTTGCCGGCACCGGCCACGGTATTGCAGCCCGCGGAAACAACCGCCACGGCAAGCAGGGCGACCAGCCATATTCTGTTCTTCATGATTTCTCCTAGGCACGGTAGACGTTCCGGACGCGTACCGCGTCCGATGCCGGCCAGACAGTAACCGGCGGTGTCAATCATGCACTGTTTCCCACCTGAGCACCAAGAACAATACGCATCTCGCCTGCCTGAACCGCTCAATACACGCGACCGCCACGATGGTATAGCATGGTGGCATGCAGAATAATTCTTTACCTCCGGGTAGCGATGATCCCGACCAGGGCTGGGGCTGGCAACAGCCCGATTGTCGGGGCCAGGCCGCGTTGGCGCTGTTCATCGATGACCTGCACCGCGTGCTGCAGGCCCGTACCGCGCAGCAACTGGTGGTCGGCGCCCCTTTGGCGGCCACGCAGGAACAAGTAGATGCACTGCTCGCGCACTACATCGAATCGGGCAAGGCCCCCAACATTTTCGTTGGGCAATCAGTGACGTTGAAAGAAGGCGTCGACCGCGATGGCGTGACTCACACCGT
>DASPIV010000224.1:0-3719 GCA_035628955.1 Bordetella sp. | reverse complement strand
GCCCTGGTACCTGACCATGGTGCTACTGTCGCAGCCCCTGCATTTCGGCGACTACGGCGGCATGCCGCTGAAGGTGCTGTGGATACTGCTGGACCTGGTGGCCATCGGTGTGCTGGGCTCGGGCCTCGTGCTGTGGTGGGCCCGTGGCGATGCCGTGCGAAGGCGCAATGCCGCCGCCTGCCCCCAGATACCTACTCGCCGCGGATCTGGCCGATCAGCCTGCGGTCGCGCTTGGTGGGCCGTCCGTCGGTGATGGACCGGGCCGGCTCGGGCGCCAGCCGGCGCATTTCCGCGGCGCGTTCGCGTGCGGCCAGGCTTTCCGGGGTTTCTTCGTAAAGCTGGCGCGCCACCGGCGCAGGGCCGCGCACGGCGCTCAGCGCCCGCACGCACACGTGCATGGCGGGGTCTTCCTTGCGCACCGTGATCAGGTCATTGACCGCGATGTCGCGCGCCGGCTTGGCGGACTGGCCGTTGACCAACACCCGCCCCTTGCCGATTTCCTGCGTGGCCAGGCTGCGGGTCTTGTAGAAGCGCGCCGCCCACAGCCATTTGTCGAGTCGCATCTTGTCTGTCATAGCCCGCCATTTTAGTAGCAAGCGGATGTCTCAATCGCGATCTGGCGCGGCGGCGGGCGGGCAGGCGCTTATGCTAATCTGTTCTCAGCCAGACGCGCCGCACATTTACCCCGCTCGCGATCCGGTAGCGGCCGAATGCGCGGTTACCTCCAGCACCAGGCCTTTGCAAAGCAAGAACGCATGACACGATCAAGCGTGGAGACATAACCATGAGCCAATACGGCCCACTCAAACTGCACGTCCCCGAGCCTACCGGGCGTCCGGGTTGCAAGACCGACTTCTCTTATCTGCACCTATCGCCTGTCGGCGAGATTCCCAAACCCCCCATTGATGTGTCCGCCGTCGATACCGGCGAACTGGCCTATCGCCTGGTGCGCGTCATCGACGACGATGGCCGGGCGGTCGGGCCCTGGGCCCCGCAGCTCGATGCCGACACCCTGCGCGCGGGCATGCGCGCCATGCTGAAGACCCGTATCTTCGATGCCCGCATGCTGACCGCCCAGCGGCAGAAGAAAATCTCGTTCTATATGCAGAGCCTGGGCGAAGAAGCCATTGGTTCGGCCCACGCGCTGGCGCTGGAGCCGGGCGACATGTGCTTTCCCACCTACCGGCAGCAAAGCATTCTGCTGACGCGCGACGTGTCGCTGGTCGAGATGATGTGCCAACTGATGTCCAATGAGCGTGACCCGCTCAAGGGGCGCCAATTGCCGGTGATGTATTCGAAGCGCGATGCGGGTTTTTTCACCATATCGGGCAACCTAGCCACCCAGTTCATCCAGGCGGTGGGCTGGGGCATGGCCTCGGCCATCAAGGGCGATACCCGTATTGCCTCGGCCTGGATCGGCGATGGTGCCACCGCCGAAGCCGATTTCCATACCGCGCTGACGTTCGCGCACGTGTATCGCGCGCCTGTCATCCTGAACGTGGTCAACAATCAGTGGGCCATCTCTACGTTCCAGGCCATTGCCGGTGGTGAAGGCACGACTTTCGCCGGACGTGGCGTGGGCTGCGGCATCGCCTCGCTGCGCGTGGACGGCAACGACTTCCTGGCCGTGTATGCCGCATCGCAGTGGGCCGCCGAACGCGCCCGCCGCAACCTGGGCCCGACCTTGATCGAGTGGGTCACGTATCGTGCCGGCCCGCACTCGACCTCGGACGACCCTTCCAAGTACCGACCCGGCGACGACTGGAGCCATTTCCCGCTGGGCGATCCCATCGCCCGCTTCAAGAAGCATCTGGTCGGCCTGGGCATCTGGTCCGATCGCCAGCACGACGAACTGAAGGCCGAGCTCGAGGCCGAGATCCTGGCGGCCCAGAAAGAGGCCGAAAGCTACGGCACGCTGGTCGATGGGCACGTGCCCAGCGCCGCCAGTATCTTCGAAGACGTCTACAAAGACATGCCGGATCATCTGCGCCGGCAGCGCCAAGAGCTCGGAGTCTGATCATGGCTGACGAAAAGAATATGGGTCCGGCGACCACGTCGATGACCATGATCCAGGCATTGCGTTCGGCCATGGATGTCATGCTGGAACGCGACAGCAATGTCGTGGTGTTTGGCCAGGACGTGGGCTATTTCGGGGGAGTGTTCCGCTGCACCGAAGGCCTGCAGGCCAAGTACGGCACGTCGCGCGTGTTCGATTCCCCCATTTCCGAGGGCGGCATCGTGGGCGTGGCGGTGGGCATGGGCGCATACGGCCTGCGGCCGGTTTGCGAGATTCAGTTCGCCGATTACTTCTACCCCGCGTCCGACCAGATCGTGTCGGAAGCCGCGCGGCTGCGCTATCGTTCGGCGGGCGAGTTCATCGCGCCCATGACGATCCGCATGCCTTGCGGCGGCGGCATCTACGGCGGGCAGACCCACAGCCAGAGCCCCGAGGCCATGTTCACCCAGGTGTGCGGCTTGCGCACGGTGTTGCCGTCCAACCCGTACGATGCCAAGGGCTTGTTGATCGCCGCCATCGAAAGCGACGATCCGGTTATTTTCCTGGAACCCAAGCGCCTGTACAACGGCCCCTTCGACGGCCACCACGACCGGCCTGTCACGCCCTGGAACAAGCATCCGGGCAGCCAGGTGCCCACGGGCTACTACACCGTGCCGCTGGAATCCGCCGCCATCGTACGGCCGGGCGACGCGCTTACCGTACTGACCTACGGCACCACGGTGCACGTGTCGCTGGCCGCCGCCCAGGAAACCGGCCTGGATGCCGAGGTCATCGACCTGCGCAGCCTGTGGCCGCTGGACCTGGACACCATCGTCAACTCGGTGCGCAAGACCGGCCGTTGCGTGGTGGTGCACGAAGCCACCCGCACCTGCGGTTTTGGCGCCGAGCTGATATCGCTGGTGCAGGAACATTGCTTCCACCACCTGGAAGCGCCCATCGAACGCGTCACCGGCTGGGACACCCCCTATCCGCATGCGCAGGAGTGGGCGTACTTCCCAGGGCCGGCCCGCGTGGGCGCGGCCTTCCAACGCGTGATGGAGGCATGACATGGGAATCCACATCATCAAAATGCCTGACATCGGCGAAGGCATAGCCGAAGTGGAACTGGTGGGCTGGCATGTGAACGTGGGCGATACGGTGGCGGAAGACCAGCCGCTGGCCGACGTGATGACCGACAAGGCCACCGTCGAGATTCCCTCGCCGGTGGTGGGCAAGATAGTGGCGCTGGGCGGCAGCGTGGGCGACGTCATGGCCGTGGGTAGCGAGCTGATCCGGCTGGAAGTCGAGGGCGCGGGCAATGCGCGCGCCGACGCCCCGCCCGCGCGTGCCGGCCAGGAAGCGGCGAGCGGCCAGGCCACCCCCGCGGCGCCAGCGGCGAAGCCGGCAGCGCCCGAGCCGGTGCCGCAGCCGGCATCGCAGCCGGCGCCGCGGCAGGCCGGCCCGGCTGCCGCCGGAACCGGTATCCAGCCACCGGCGCCAGCCGCCCCGGTGCGCCAGCCCGGTGAACGGCCCCTGGCCTCGCCAGCCGTGCGCAAGCGCGCCTGGGACATGGGCATCGAACTGCGTTTCGTGCACGGCAGCGGCCCCGCCGGCCGGATCTTGCACGAAGACCTGGATGCCCATGCGCACGGGCAAGGCGCCGCCGCGCCCGCCGCGCGGTCGGGGTATGGCGAACGCCACGACGAACAGCAAGTGCCGGTGG
>DASPIV010000223.1:0-2177 GCA_035628955.1 Bordetella sp. | reverse complement strand
GCCACGCCCCCTAGACTTGCGCCAACGCCGCGCGGGCGTAGCTCAATGGTAGAGCTGTAGCTTCCCAAGCTACTGACGTGGGTTCGATTCCCATCGCCCGCTCCAACCTCCGGTTATGCGCGAAACTCCGCATGTGCCGCGAAGGCGCCCGCTGTCAGGTTGATGTCGGCGCTTGAAATGCCTGCCTTGCGTGCGGCGTCTTGCCATCCATCAACTGCTACGGCCACTTCTTCGACCACGGCCCGAGCCTGCTCGTCGCCCAGTCCGTAGAACGCAGCCGTGTTCAGGACGGTTTGCAGGCTCGGCCGGTTGTCCGCATCGTCCAGATTCAATACGTGCTCGGCCTTGTCTATGTTTGGGTTGACGTCGAAAGCGGGAGCCAGCCTCCACCCGGTCTGGTCCAACACGAACCCATGGTTGCGGAGATGGTCGTCCCGATTGCCAATGGCCACGTTGAAGGCTACGCGCCGGAACAACTGCGCCAGGTCGGCATCCGCGTGTGCGGCACTGCCTTGCGCGCGCAAGAACTGCGCAAGTTCGAGGTAACTGGTGCCTTCGCTGTGCTCCTTGCGCAGCAAGGTCATCGCCGAGGCGAAGAAACGCCGCGTGCCCTGCACGCGGTCAAAGCGCCGGATGCAGAAGGTATGGAATTCATTGTTCAAGCGGATGAGCCTTGCCGCAGGCACGTCCACGCCGGCCTTCCTTGCCAGCGTGTGCGCCACGAACTCCCAAGCGCCCACATCGCGGTCGTCGTCGCGGGCAGGGAATTTGCCAATCCACAGTGAGCCATCGGTCTCGGTAAAGTTGGCCTTGGGCCGGGCCCCGCCAAGGGATGCGCCGGGCGCCACCAGCACCGCCAACCACTTCCGCAGCGCATCGAGATCATCTATGCGGCGGTTGCTTAGCTGGTAGGCCACCGCTTCCAGTTCACGCAGGTTCGTTACCGGCGGGGCCGCCATCTTTTCGTCGCCCAGAAACGTCTCCGTTCCCGCGCGCCGAAAGCGCAGCGCGCCCTGGCGCGTGAAGTCCTGTACGCCGATCAGGAAATCCCAAGCGTAAAGGGTACGCGGCACGCGCTTCTCGTCCGTTGCCAGCAGGGCCTCGCGACGCTTCATCAGGGTTTGGCCCCAGCGATCGGGTGATGAATCCAGAAATACTCCGAAGTTGCCCAGCTCCGGTTTGGGAAAGAATGGGTGTTCGTCGAGTGACAAATCTGGATCAAGCGCGAATGCCTTGGCATCGGCCAACCAATTGCGGTCGTAGTGGAAGCGGATTTGACCGCGATCATGCGCGAGGCGACCTACCTGGCATGCAGGGCCCAGGTCGCTGTCGAGCCACACTTCGAGGACGTTGTCCTGCGCGCTCACGACGAAGGCTCCGAGTCGGGAGTCGAACCCGGGTTCGCAGGCTTGCTGGGGCTGCGTGGCTTGCGGCCCGGCGGCGCCAGCGCCAGGTCCTGGAGCTTGCGGCCTACCTTGTCGTCGGCCGCCAGGTTCTGGATATCGCCTTCAAGGCCGAGCACGGCCAGTACCCTGACATAGGAGCCAAGCGTGGCACCGGGATCACCGGCTTCGACCTTGTACAAGGTAGTGCGGGAGATGCCGGCGCGCTGTGCAACCACGGCATTGCTCAGCTTGCGCCGAAGACGGGCCAGGCGCAGCCGCTCGCCCAGCTCAGAGAGAAGGCGCTGCTCTTGGGGGAAAACGATGGGCGGCTTGCGGGGCATGTTTCCTATTGTGGGCAATAATCCGGTGATTTGTCCATAATAGCGTGAACTATCGGCGGCGAGATGTGGTCCACGCTGCTGGATGCCCGCGCGCATGGCCCGATACAATCCCCGCACCCCGGTGCATCCCGGGCGCCACTCATCAGGCTCCGTGAGGATTCTTCTTACTGGCAGTGCCGGACGCATCGGCCGCGCCATCTTCAATGCACTGTCGCCTCATCACGATGTTGTGGGGCTGGACCGCTCGCCGTTTTCCACCACCCGCTTCGTCGGCGATGTGACCGATGAGATGCTGCTCGCGCAAGCGATGGCCGGGGCCGACGCGATCATCCACACCGCAGCCTTGCATGCGCCCCACGTGGGCAGGGTGGCCAATGCGGAATTCCTTCGCATCAACGTGCTTGGCTTGCAGACGCTGACCCGGATGGCGCGTGACTTCGGCGTGCGCACG
>DASPIV010000222.1:0-15572 GCA_035628955.1 Bordetella sp. | reverse complement strand
TGCTTGCCGTCGATGGCCGCGCCGCCGGCCTGCTCGACGATCATGCTCATCGGATTGGCCTCGTACATCAGGCGCAGCTTGCCGGCCTTGCCGGGTTCGCGCGCGTCCCAGGGGTACATGAAAATGCCGCCGCGGGTCAGGATGCGATGCACATCGGCCACCATCGAGGCGATCCAGCGCATGTTGAAGTCCTTGCCCAGCGGGCCGGTCTTGCCGGCCAGGCATTCGTCGATGTAGCGCTTGACCGGCGGTGCCCAGTGGCGCATGTTCGACATATTGATGGCGAATTCGCGAGTATCTTCCGGCACGCGGATCTGCTCATGCGTCAGCACCCATGAACCCATTTCGCGGTCCAGCGTAAAGCCCATCACGCCGGTGCCTATGGTAAGCACCAGCATGGTCTGCGGGCCGTACACGGCATAGCCGGCGGCTACTTGCTGGCTGCCGGGCTGCAGGAAATCCTGTTCGCACACTTCGTCGGCGCCCGCCACGCGGTGCGGCGCGCGCAATACCGAAAAAATCGTGCCGATCGATACATTGACGTCGATGTTCGACGAGCCATCCAGCGGATCGAACAGCAGCAGGTATTCGCCCTTGGGATAGCGGTTCGGAATCAGGTGGATGGTTTCCATTTCCTCGGAAGCCATCGCCGCCAGATGGCCGCCCCATTCGTTGGCCTCGAGCAGGATTTCATTGGACAGCACGTCAAGTTTTTTCTGCACCTCGCCCTGCACGTTTTCGGATTCGAGGCTGCCCAGCACGCCGCCCAGTGCGCCTTTGCTGACCGCGTGGCTGATCGCCTTGCAGGCGCGCGCAACGACTTCGATCAGCAGCCGCACTTCAGGGGCCAGGGCATTGGCCGAGCGCTGCTGCTCGACCAGATATTGAGTTAAGGTTTTGCGTTTCAAGAGAGGTCTCCGTTAGCAGCGAATAAGAGGTGCGGATTCAAGCGGCGAATTCCAGCGCCTTGGATATGATTTCAAGCACGTTGCGCGACAGCCCCGCATGGTCGCGCACCCGTTGCAAGGCGGCCTGCATGGGTGCGCGCAACGACGGAACGAAGCGGCCCCAGTTGTCCAGCGCCCGCGCCAGGCGAGCCGCGATTTCGGGATTCAATGCATCCAGCGCCAGCACCTGTTCGGCCCAATAGGCGTAGCCCGCGCCATCGGTGCGATGCAGGCCGCGCGCGTTGTTCAGGCAGAACTGGAACACCAGCGCGCGGGCGCGATTCGGATTGCGCAAGGTGAAGGCCGGATGCGCCATCAGGGCCCGCACCGCCTCGACGTCGGTGCCGCGTGCCGTGGCCTGCAGCATGAACCACTTGTCGATCACCAGCGGGTCGTCCTGCCAGCGGGCATAAAAGGCCTCCAGTGCCTGCGCGGCGGACTGCGGCTGGCCATGGTTCACCAGCACGGACAAGGCAGCCAGGCTGTCGGTCATGTTGCTGGCCCGGTCGAACTGCGATTGGGCCAGGGCCTGTGCGCCATCGATGCCGGCGGCCATCAAATGGCCCAGCGCCTGGTTCTTGATGGCGCGTCGGCCGGCCGGCCCGGGTGCCGGGCTGTACTCGCCAGGTGTTTGATGGTTGTCGAACGCGGCACGCCATTCGGTCGCCAGTTCGCGGCCCAGTTCGGCGCGCAGGAAGTCGCGTGCCGCCGACAGGGCGGGCGGGTCGATGGCTTGCATGCGCTCGGCCAGGGTCTTTTCCGATGGCAGCGCCAGGGCGCGGGCGCGGTAGCCGGCATCCAGCGCGGGGTCGGTCAACAAGGCCCTCCAGGCCTGGATGAAGGTGGCGTCAGCCTGCATGGGCGCCCCTGCCTGATGCCTGGCGGCCAGCGCCATGATCTGGCGCGTGGCCAGTTCCTGGCCGGCTTCCCAGCGTGCGAAAGGATCGCTGTCGTGGGCTGACAGCAAGGCGAGTTCGGCCTCGCTCCAGTCGTACTCGACGATGACGGGCGCCGAAAAGCCGCGCAGCAATGACGGCACCGGCTTGGCGGGTATGTCTTCGAATACCCATTGCCGGCTTTCCTGGCTTAGCTCGAGTAGCACCGTATCGTGCGTACCGCCATCCAGGCGCAGCGGCAATGGGCGGCCGTGCGGATCGAGCAGGCCCAAGGCAAACGGGATATGGAAAGGGGCCTTGGCATAGTCATTGCCGGCGCGCTTTTCCACGCCCACCGGCGGACAGCGCTGGGTCAGGGTAACCGTGCAGCGCCTGGTGGCGGCATCGTATGCCAGCGACACCGCCACGCGCGGCGTGCCGGCCTGGCGGTACCAGCGGCGGAACACGGCAAGGTCGCGGCCCGGATGCTGGCGTGCATAGACCGATTCCATGGCGGCCACGAAGTCATCGCAAGTCACGGGCTGCCCGTCGTGGCGCCTGAAGTATTCGTCCATGCCGGCGCGGAAACCTTCGGCGCCCAGCAAGGTGTGCTGCATGCGGATCACTTCGGCACCTTTTTCGTACACCGTGGCGGTATAGAAGTTGCCGATTTCCTGGTAGCTTTCAGGGCGGATCGGATGGGCCATCGGGCCGGCGTCTTCGGGGTACTGTGCCGCCCGCAGGGTGACCACATCGTCGATGCGTTTGACGGCCCGCGCGCTGGCGGCCGCGGCCGCGTCGAGATCGCGTGCCATCATGTCGGCAGTGAATTCCTGGTCGCGGAACACCGTCAGGCCTTCTTTCAGGCTGAGCTGGAACCAATCGCGGCAGGTGACGCGGTTGCCGGTCCAGTTGTGGAAATACTCATGGCCGATGACAGCCTCGATGCCCTCGTAGTTGGCGTCGGTGGCGGTATGCGGATCGGCCAGCACGTAGGCGGCATTGAAAATGTTCAAGCCCTTGTTTTCCATGGCGCCCATGTTGAAGTCGCGCACGGCGACCACCATGAAGCGGTCCAGGTCGAGCTCCAGGCCGAAACGCGTTTCGTCCCACCGCAACGCCCGCACCAGCGATTCCAGCGCCCATTCGGTGCGGTCTTCCGAGCCGGGGTCGCTATATACCTGCAGCAGCACAGGGCGCCCACTGGCGGTTTGCACGGTGGTTTCCCGGTGCGTCAGGCGACCTGCCACGAGCGCAAACAGGTAGCAGGGTTTGGGAAACGGGTCTTCCCATCGGGCTTCCTGGCGGCCGTCGGGCAGGGTTCGCGTGGCCAGCAGGTTGCCATTGGACAGCAGCACCGGGTAGTCGGCAGTGGCGCGCAACGTCACCCGGTAGCGCGACATGACGTCCGGCCGGTCGGCAAACCAGGCAATGCGGCGAAAGCCCTCGGCTTCGCACTGGGTGAAGAAATTGCCGCCCGACACATACAGGCCCATCAGCGTCGAATTGGCGCTGGGCCGGCAGCGGCTGACGATGTCGATCGTGGCGCTGGCCGGCACGCCCGACAGGGTAAGAGTATGGTCGTCCAGCATGTACTGCGCGGCGGGCCAGGCCTGCCCATCCACCTGCAGGGACACCAGTTCCAATTCGATGCCGTCCAGTACCAAAGGCGCGTCGGCCGGAAAGTCGGCCTTGCGCTCGATGCGCAGAGTGCTGTGTACCTGGGTGGACTCGGGGTCCAGATCGAACGCCAGCGCAACTTCCGGAATGGCATAAGGATAAGGCTGATAATCCTTGCGAAATACGGTTACAGGCGTTTCTGTGCGCATGCGGGGATCGGTTCAGAATAGAGGGAATGGTCTATTGTAGTAGTACCCCGCCGGCCATATATCGGCAGAAATATCCGGTTGAAAACTTTCGTCGGCCGGAATCGTCGAAACCTACGTATGATGACGCCCTCGCAGGAGACCTTCATGTTCCAGACCCAGACCTGGCTCGGCCTTTGGCGCTGGGCGGGTATTGCAGTGGCAGTGTCAGCCGGGCTGTTGACCGGCTGCGCCACGCCCACGGTACAGGCTCGCGTGACGTCATTCCAGCAATGGCCGGCCGATGTCGTGGGCCAGACGTACCGGTTCGTCGATGCGGATCCCGGCCAGGCAGACAATCTCGAATACCAGGCATACCAGGACACCATGCGGGCCGGCATCGGTCCCACCGGCCTGGTCGAGGCCCAGCCCGGGCAGCCGGCGCGCTTCAAGATTTCATTCAAATATGGGTCCGAGCAAACGCAGGTCATGGTGCGCCGTGCCTACGATCCGTATTTTTATGGTGGGTTTGGCGGCTTTTATGGCCCGCGCTGGTGGGGCGGGGGCATGGGATATTGGGGCCCCGACTGGATCGACGTGCCGGCGGTGGCCTACCGCAACCGCCTCAGCGTGCAAATCCACGATACCGCACGCAATGGGGCCGAGGTATACCGTTCGACCGCCTATATAGTTACTGGCCAGGAAGACCTGGTGCGCAGCATGCCGTATCTGGTGCGTGCGATTTTCGACGGATTCCCTGGCAATAATGGATCGGAACGCGAAGTCGAGTATCCGCTGAACCGCTGAACGGTTCTTGCGGATACTCAAATGGGCAGTATTTCATATAACCTGGGCGGCTATTGGAATAATGCCGGGCAAGATGGCCGGATACCGGCCCCTGTAGCCGTCAGCCGGCGATCAGGAAGGTGTCGCGGCTGTTGCCTTCGGCCTCTTCGGCGGTCAGCCAGCGTGGCGCTTTGCCGCGTCCGCTCCAGGTTTCGCCGGTTTTGGGGTGGCGGTACTTGGGCGCGACCTGGCGCTTGACGGCCGGTGCGGATTTACGGCTGGCAGAAGCACGCGGCGTTTTCGGGGTACCGCCGAAAGCGGCAACGATTTCTTCAGGGGTAATATTGTATTCACGCATCGACGCCACAATCGACGAAATAACCGGCTTGCGCCGTTTCGTTTGCAGGGCTTCTGCTTTTTTTTGCAATTTGTTTATTTCTTTTTCTATTTTTGCCTGTAGGGCGGCATAGGTTTCACGAGGCATAGGCGAGTCCTGGATATTAATTAATAAGGGCGGTTGGTGGCTGGGTCGGCCCGATTACCGCTATGTTGCCATAATACATAAAATACTTGATCGATTCATTATTATGGGTCGAAATGTCATTTGCAGAGGGTCAAAAAATGGGCATTTCAGGGTCGAATTCGGTGGCAGTGGCTGCCATTCAGATGATTTCCGGTCCCGATGTGGACGATAATCTCCGGCAGGCCGGCGAATTAATCGAGAAAGCCGCCGCCGCGGGGGCCCGGCTGATTTCCCTGCCTGAGTATTTCTGCTTTATGGGCCAGGGCGACCTTCAGAAACTTGAAATAAAAGAACAGCCCGGCGCGGGGCCGATCCAGGATTTCCTTTCGAACCAGGCCGAGCGGCATGGGGTCTGGCTGGCGGGCGGCACTTTGCCGCTGGCCTGCCCCGATCCGGCGAGGGTCTTCAACACGACTTTCGTCTATGGCCCCGATGGCCGGTCCGTGGCGCGCTACGACAAAATCCATCTATTCAATTTTCAGCGCGGCGCCGAGGCCTACGATGAATCCATCGCCATTCGTCCTGGCGAGTCGGTGCGTACCTTCGACGCGCCCTGGGGCAGGGTGGGCCTGTCGGTCTGCTACGACTTGCGGTTTCCCGAGCTTTACCGCGCCCTGGGGCAAGTGGACTTGATTCTGGTGCCCGCCGCCTTCACATACACCACAGGCAAGGCGCACTGGGAACTGTTGTTGCGGGCGCGCGCGATCGAGAACCAATGTTACGTATTGGCGGCGGCACAGGGCGGACACCACCCGAATGGCCGGCGCACCTGGGGCCATTCCATGCTGATCGATCCCTGGGGCGAGATTGTCGACGTCCGGGCCGAAGGCCCGGGCGTGGTCAGCGGTACCATAGAGCCTGAGCGCCTGGCGCAAGTGCGCGCGTCGCTGCCCGCATTGCGTCATCGAGTCCTGTAAGGCTGACATTTCATGAATCTGATCGATCCCGATATTCAATCCCTGGCTACCGCCAAATCGCTGCTGCTGGACCCCTGGGGCCTGACCGAAGCCGATATGGCCCGCGCCCTGGGCGAAATCTTTACCCACAAGGTCGATTATGCCGACCTGTATTTCCAGTACACGCGCAGCGAAGGCTGGAGTCTTGAAGAAGGCATTGTCAAGACGGGCAGTTTTTCCATCGGCCAGGGGGTAGGGGTGCGCGCCATCAGCGGCGAGAAAACCGCCTTTGCCTATTCCGATTCGCTGTCGCCCGAGGCCCTGCTGTCATCGGCGCGCACCGTGCGCGGTATCGCCCGGCGCGGCGCAGGCAAGGTGAAGGTGGCCGCCCAGGTGCCGCCAGAAGCGGGCCGTAGCCTGTATGCCGATCTGGATCCGGTGGCCACGCTGAGCGCGCCCGAGAAAGTCGCGTTGCTCGAGCGGATCGAGCGCATGGCGCGGGCGCGCGATCCGCACGTCAGCCAGGTGATGGCGGGGCTGGGCGCCGAATACGACGTCGTGCTGGTGGCGGGCAGCGACGGCCGGCTGGCCGCCGACGTGCGTCCGCTGGTGCGCCTGTCGCTGACAGTGATCGCCGAACGCAATGGCCGCCGCGAAATGGGCCATGCCGGCGGAGGCGGACGCCTTGGCCTGGCCTACTTCTCGGACGAAATGCTGCAAAGCTACGTCGAGCGGGCCGTGCACGAGGCGATGGTGAACCTGGATGCGCGTTCCGCGCCGGCCGGCGAAATGACGGTCGTGCTGGGGTCGGGTTGGCCCGGTATCTTGTTGCACGAGGCAGTGGGACACGGCCTGGAAGGCGACTTCAATCGAAAAGGCTCCAGCGTGTTTTCCGGCCGCATTGGCCAGCGCGTTGCATCCAAGGGTGTCACCGTGGTCGATGACGGTACGCTGCCGGATCGCCGCGGATCGCTCAACATCGACGATGAAGGCAACGCCACGCAGCGCAACGTGCTGATCGAAGACGGCATTTTGCGCGGCTATATGCAAGACACGCTGAACGCGCGCTTGATGAAGACCTCGGCCACCGGCAACGGGCGGCGCGAGTCGTTCGCCCATCTGCCCATGCCGCGCATGACCAATACCTACATGCTGGCCGGCCAGACGCCGCCCGAGGAAATCATTGCCTCGGTCAAGCATGGCGTCTACGCGGCGAACTTCGGTGGCGGCCAAGTCGATATCACCAACGGCAAGTTCGTTTTCTCGGCATCTGAAGCCTACATGATCGAAAACGGTAAGGTCACTTATCCGGTCAAGGGTGCAACCTTGATCGGCAACGGGCCTGACGCCATGAACCGCGTCAGCCTGATCGGCAACGACCTGCAATTGGATTCGGGTGTAGGTACTTGCGGCAAGGACGGCCAGAGCGTGCCGGTGGGCGTGGGCATGCCCACGGTGCGCATGGATGGGTTGACGGTGGGCGGTACAGCCTGAACGCTCGGGCGGGCCTTGCGGCGGCCTGGGTCAGCGCTGCGCTACCCAGGCACCCACTTCGGCGGGATCGACGCGCGTCAGTTCATGGTGAAGCTGGCCACGCTGCAAGGTCAGGCTGTCGCCTGCCCGCATTTCGACGAACTCGCGTGGCCCCGCGGTGGCGGTGCGCACTTTCAGGCTGCCGCTTTGCACCTGCACTTGCAGGGCACCGGGCGTGGCGCGCACGTTGAACAATGTGTCGGGCACCTGCACCCGCGTGCCGACGATCTCGACGCTTTCCTGTCCATTGCTGACCTCGAAGGCAACGCGGCGCTGCCAGCGCACATGAAAGAATGCTTCGCCCCGGACCAAGGCCACATGGCGGCGGCGGGCAAAATAAGTAATAGCGAGCGCCGTATTGCGGTTCAGGGCAACGGTAGAACCATCGGGCAGCGTCAACTTGCGCCGTTCGGTGGCGCCGGTACGTGCCTGGTCGCTATATTGCGGCGAGGTGTCGCGCAGCACCCAACTGGCTGTCAGGGCCAGCGCCAGACCCAATAGAACAGCGCCGGCCGCTATTGCCAGCCAGCGCCGGGAACGCGTCCATGCCGACATGGCCTTCGCGGTGCGTGATCAATGAAGCCCTGAGTGTAGCGCGGGGCCGCCGGGCCGCGCGGCCTTACCGGGCTCGCAGCAGGGGATACGGATTGATAGCGCCGCCGGCCTGGTAAATGCCATAGTGCAGGTGCGGTGGCGTCGTGCGCGCGTTGCCGGTGTTGCCTACATGGCCCAGTGGGGTGCCTGGCTTGACCAGGGTGCCCGGGGCCACGTCGGCGTATCCGTCCAGATGCGCGTAGTAGTGCATTTGCCGACCGGGTCCTAGCACCCACACCACCTGGCCGCCCAGCGAATTGGTGCCCACGCGCGTTACCACGCCTTCAGTTGCCGACAGTACCGGCGTGCCGCGCGCGGCGAAAATATCGATGCCTTCGTGCCGGCGGCCGGCGGACCGGGCGGCCCCCCACGTGTCGGCCAATTGGCGCGGCCCGATGCCCGCCACTGGCACGGGCAAAGAGGTGGGTATGGGTTGCAGGGAAAGCCGCAGCACGTGCCATGGCGCCCGCCAGGCGTCGGGCAGGCGCGGCCAACCCCACCAGACGGCAACGCCCAGCAGGCCGATCAGTGTGAGGCGAGCCGCAAGGCGTACGGCAAAGCGCAGGAAGGTCGGAAAATCGGTCATTGCATCATTGGATGCCGCTCAAGGACGGTGGTTCACTTGCGGCAAAAGCCGTGGACGCGTTGATGGCTTTGTGCTAGAGTTTCTCGTTATGAAATTCGCGTCCCCCGCTTTTTACTTTTATTTTTATGGTTTTCTGAAGCCGCTGGCGGAGGAAGGGACGCGTTCAACCTGAAGTGTGTAAAAAATCCCTCGAAAAAGCCGCCAGCCTCCTGGCGGCTTTTTTGTGCCGTCAGCCTGGCGGGCAACCCAGGAGCCACCCGTGTCGCACAATACCGACGATCTTCGCATACGCGAAATCAAAGAGCTGAACCCGCCTTCGCACGTGATGCGCGAGTTTCCTTGTACCCAGCAAGCCTCTGAAACCGTTTTCGCGGCTCGCCAGGGCATGCACCGCATCCTGCACGGCATGGACGACCGCATGATCGTGGTGATCGGGCCATGCTCGATCCACGGCACCAAGGCCGCGCTGGAATACGCTCGCCGGCTCAAGCCGGTACGCGATCGGTTGCAGGGCGAACTTGAAATCGTGATGCGGGTGTACTTCGAGAAGCCGCGCACCACAGTGGGCTGGAAAGGGCTGATCAACGATCCAGGCCTGGACGGCAGCTTCGACATCAACCGCGGAATACGCGTGGCGCGCGAGTTGCTGCTGGACATCAATAGCCAGGGCTTGCCCGCGGGTTGCGAGTTCCTGGACATGATTACCCCGCAATACATTGCCGACCTGGTGTCCTGGGGCGCCATCGGCGCGCGCACGACCGAAAGCCAGGTTCATCGCGAGCTGGCTTCCGGCCTGTCGTGCCCCGTGGGATTCAAGAACGGCACCGACGGCAACGTCAAGATCGCGGTCGATGCCATCAAGGCCGCGTCGCAGCCCCACCATTTCCTGTCAGTTACCAAGGGTGGGCATTCGGCCATTGTGTCGACCGCGGGCAATGAAGACTGCCATGTGATCCTGCGCGGGGGCAAGGCGCCCAACTATGATGCGGCCAGTGTGGCGGCCGCCTGCCAGGACATGGCCAAGTCGGGCCTGGCGCAGCGCGTGATGATCGATGCCAGCCACGCCAACAGCAGCAAGAATCCCGAGAACCAGCCGCTGGTGGTGGACGATGTGGCCCGCCAGCTCGAGGCCGGCGATGCGCGCATCGTGGGCGTCATGATCGAAAGCCATTTGCTGGGCGGTCGCCAGGACATGGTGCCGGGTGAGCCGTTGGTGTATGGGCAGAGCATCACCGATGGATGCATAGACTGGGAATCGTCTGTGGCGGTGCTCGACCGGCTGGCGCGTGCCGTGAAAGAGCGGCGCCGCGCGGCGGCGACGGCCGGCAAGTAACCCGGGGGCCGCGGCGCCCTGGGGCATACCCCGAAAGGCGGGCCTTGCAGGGCCGCGGCGGCCGGCGCGGCGTAGAATGTTGGATTCCATTCTTTCTACGCTGCCCTTGCCGCCATGAATGCTCCCGCTTCCGCCGAAACGCTGCGCCGCCCGGTACCAGCCGCTTGTCTCGATGCCCTGCGCGCACTCTTTGCCGACCGCCTGTCGGTGTCGCAAGCCGTGTGCGAGCATCATGGGCGTGATGAATCACCCTATCCGCCGATGCTGCCCGATGCCGTGGTGTTCGCCCACAGCACCGAAGAAGTGGCCACGGTCGCGCGCCTGTGCAATGAACATCATGTGCCGCTCATCCCGTACGGCGCGGGCTCATCGCTGGAAGGGCATCTGCTGGCCATCCAGGGCGGCATCAGCATCGATCTGTCGCAAATGAACCGCCTGTTGGCGGTCAATGCCGAAGACCTTACCGCCACGGTGCAGGCGGGTGTCACCCGCAAGCAGCTCAACGAAGAAATCCGCGATACGGGCCTGTTCTTTCCGATCGATCCTGGCGCCGACGCCAGCCTGGGCGGCATGGCGGCCACGCGCGCCTCGGGCACCAACGCCGTGCGCTACGGCACCATGCGCGAAAACGTCATGTCGCTGACGGTGGTCACGGCCGACGGCCGCATCGTCCGCACCGCTGGGCGCGCCCGCAAATCGTCGGCCGGCTACGACCTGACCCGCATCTTCGTGGGCAGCGAAGGCACGCTGGGCATCATCACCGAAGTCACGGTACGGCTGTATCCGCAACCCGAGGCCGTGTCGGCCGCGATATGCAATTTCACCACGCTCGACGACGCGGTGCAGAGCGTTATCGAGATCATCCAGATGGGGGTACCGGTGGCACGCGTAGAGTTCATGGACGCCGCCGCGGTGCGCGCCGTGAACCTGCACAGCAAACTGACGCTGCGCGAGACGCCCATGCTGGTGTTCGAGTTCCATGGCAGCCCGGCAGGTGTGCAAGAGCAGGCCGAAACCGTGCAAGGCATTACCGCCGAACACGGGGGCATGGACTTCGAATGGGCCGAACGCCCCGAAGACCGGAGCCGGCTCTGGACGGCGCGCCACAACGCCTATTTTGCCGGCCTGCAATTACGGCCGGGCTGCCGAGCCAGCACTACCGACGTCTGTGTGCCCATCTCCCGCCTGGCCGATTGCGTGCGCGAGACGGTCGACGAGCTCGACCGCGCCAGCTTCCCGTACACCATCGTGGGCCATGTCGGCGACGGTAATTTCCATGTGCTGATGTTGCTGGATGCCGACAATGAAGTCGAGTGGCAAGAGTCTGAAACTATTAATCACAATTTGGTGCGCCGCGCCATTGCCGCCGATGGCACCTGCACTGGCGAGCATGGGGTAGGCCTGCACAAAATGCAGTTCATGGCCGAGGAGCACGGAGAAGACGCACTGGCGCTGATGCGCAGCCTGAAACACGCGTTCGACCCGAACAACATCCTCAATCCCGGCAAGATCATCAGCTGGTAAAACCCCCCTTGCCGCGGGGTATTTGATGCCGGCGGGTGCGGGTAAATCCGCCCTGCCGGGAAAGATAGCCACGCGCTATTGTTGCGCTCATGAATTCACTGGTCGAACCGAACCTCAGTCACGCTCAGCAGCCGTTTTCCGCGACCCAGGTCATCGACGCACTGCATGGCGTGCTTCCCGCACATTGCGTGCTGCACCGCGAAGAAGATACCCGCCCATACGAGTGCGACGGTCTGTCTCTGTATCGTGCGCTGCCTCCCGTGGTGGCCCTGCCCGAAACCGAAGAGCAGGTAGTGGCGGTCATGCGCCTGTGCAAGCGCTTGAATGTGCCGCTGGTGGCGCGCGGTGCCGGCACAGGCCTGTCCGGAGGCGCGATGCCGCACGTCCAGGGCGTGTTGCTGGGGCTGGCGAAACTCAATCGCATCAGGCGGGTCGATCCGGCCAGCGCTACGGCCGTGGTAGAACCCGGCGTACGCAACCTGGCCATTTCCGAAGCGGCCGCGCCTTACGGCCTGTACTATGCCCCCGATCCGTCCAGCCAGATCGCCTGCTCCATCGGCGGCAACGTCGCAGAGAACTCCGGCGGGGTGCATTGCCTGAAGTATGGCCTGACAGTCCATAACGTGCTGCGTGTGCGTGTGGTCACCATCGACGGCGATATTGTCGAGCTGGGTTCGGAGGCGCCCGACGCACCGGGGCTGGACCTGCTGTCGGTGTTCATCGGATCCGAAGGCATGCTGGGCGTGGTTACCGAAATCACGGTGAAGCTCATTCCCAAGCCCGCCTGTGCGCAAGTGGTGATGGCCAGTTTCTCCAGCGCCGAATCAGCTGGCCAGGCCGTTACCGACATCATCGCGGCAGGGATCATTCCGGCCGGGCTCGAAATGATGGACCGCCAGGCAGTGCAGATGGTCGAGCCATTCGTGAATGCGGGCTACGACGTCTCGGCGCAGGCAATCTTGTTGTGCGAATCCGATGGCACGGCCGAAGAGGTGGCGCACGAAGTCGAGCACATGGAATCCGTGTTCCGCCAGGCTGGCGCCACGCGCCTGCAAGTCTCGCGCGACGAGGCCGAGCGGCTCAGGTTCTGGGCCGGGCGCAAGAACGCATTTCCGGCCGCGGGGCGCGTCTCGCCCGACTATTACTGCATGGACGGCACGATCCCGCGTCGCCACCTGGCACGTGTGCTGGGTGCCATCGAGCAGATGGAAGACGAATTCGGACTGCGCTGCGCCAACGTGTTCCATGCCGGAGACGGCAATCTGCATCCGCTGATCCTGTTCGATTCGAACAAGCCCGACGAGGTCGAACGGGCAGAAAAATTCGGCGCAGCCATTCTTGAGCTGTGCGTACAAGTAGGAGGCACCCTGACTGGCGAGCACGGGGTGGGTATGGAGAAGATAAATCAAATGTGTGTGCAATTTTCGCGTGATGAGCTGGACGCGTTCCTTGCCGTGAAGCGGGCATTCGATCCGCCCGGCCTGTTGAATCCTGACAAGGTGATTCCCACCCTGGCACGCTGCGCCGAATACGGCAAGATGCATGTACACGGCGGAGCACTGAGCTTTCCCGACCTGGCGCGCTTCTAAGGCGACGCCATATGGATTTCGTCCTGTCGGAACTGTGCGACCAGGTCATGACGGCGCGCGCCGGCCACAAGCCGCTGTTCGTCATGGGAGGCGGCAGCAAGTCGTTCTATGGCAATTACCGGCCGGTCACGCCTCAGGATGGCCACTGCCTGCTCGACATGACCGCCTACAGCGGTATCGTCAGCTACCAGCCGTCCGAGCTGGTGGTGACCGTACGCGCCGGCACGCCCTTGGCCACACTGGAAGCAGCGTTGGCCGAGCAAGGCCAGATGCTGGCATTCGAGCCGCCGCGATTCGCTTCATCGGCGACGGTGGGCGGTTGCGTGGCCGCCGGCCTGGCCGGACCGCGCCGCATGGCCGCGGGCGGCGTGCGTGATTTCGTGCTGGGTACGCGCTTGCTCGATTCGCAAGGCCGCATTCTGTCGTTCGGTGGTGAAGTCATGAAGAACGTGGCGGGCTACGATGTGTCGCGCCTGCTGGCGGGCTCGCACGGTATTTTCGGCGCCATCCTCGAGGTATCGCTGAAAGTCGCGCCACGGCCATTCGAAGAGCGCACACTGCGCTTCGAGGCGACCCAGCAAGAGGCGCTGGCGCATTTCACTCAATGGCGCGCTCAGCCGCTGGCGGTGTCGGCAACGTGCTGGAGCCCCGTCGACGACGCGAGCGGCGGACACGTCACGGTACGGCTGTCGGGTGCGCCGCCGGCGGTACGCAATGCCGCCAGCCGGATCGGTGGCCAGGAACTCGATCCCGCCCAGGCTGTGCAATGGTGGGCATCGCTGCGCGAGCACACCCATCCATTCTTCGGGCGCGGGCAGCCCTTGTGGCGCCTGGCTTTGCCGCCCATCACACCGGTGCAGGACCTGGGCCTGCCTACCTTGCTCGAGTGGGGCGGCGGCCAGCGATGGGTAAGGGGCGCCGCCGATGCGCAAGCGATGCGCGAACTGGCGCAACGGCTCGGCGGCCACGCCACCTTGTTCCGGCCGGCTGGCGCGGCGATCCCCGCCGATGGTGTGTTTCATCCCTTGTCGCCCGGTGTGGCGGCGATTACCCGGCGCCTGAAGCAGGAGCTGGATCCGGCCGGATTGTTCAACCCGGGCCGTCTGGTGTTGGAGCTATAACGCAGTATGCAGACCAAACTTGCTTCCTGGGCACGCGACACGGGCTATGGCCGCGAGGCGGATGCCATTCTGCGCCGCTGCGTGCATTGCGGGTTCTGCACGGCGACCTGTCCCACCTATCAGGTGCTGGGCGATGAGCTCGACAGCCCGCGCGGCCGTATCTACCTGATCAAGCAAGTACTCGAAGGCGCAGAGCCCACGCTGGCCACGCAACAGCACCTGGACCGCTGCCTGACTTGCCGCAATTGTGAAACCACCTGCCCATCGGGTGTGCAGTACGGCCATCTGGTCGATATCGGACGCAATCTGGTCGACCAGAAAGTACAGCGCCCGTGGGGCGACCGCCTGCGCCGCACGCTGTTGCGCAAAGGGTTGAATTCAGCGTTGTTCGGGCCCGCCATGCGGGCCGGGCAAATGCTGCGCGGACTGTTGCCGGCCGCCTTCAAACGCAAGGTGCCCGTCTGGCGCAATCCCGGTCTGCTACCCGACACGGCACGCCATACACGCCAGGTGCTCATGCTGACCGGCTGCGTGCAGCCTGCCATGATGCCCACCATCGACGCGGCGACGATCCGGGTACTGGATGCGGTGGGTATCGGTGCACGCCTGTCAGGAGCAGGGTGCTGTGGCGCCGTCAATTTCCACCTGGATGCACAGGCCCAGGCGCTGGACCAGATGCGCGCGAATATCGACGCGTGGTGGCCCTTGGTCGAGCGCGGCGAGGTCGAGGCCATCGTCATGAATGCGTCGGGCTGCGGCGCCATGGTCAAGGAATACGCCCATCATTTGCGCGGTGATGCAGACTACGCCGAGCGTGCCGCGCATATCGTGGCATTGGTCAAAGACGTGGCCGAAGTACTGGCACCGCATGCGCAGGCGCTGCGCGAACGCCTGGCACCGGGGGGCCGCGCAGCCTTTCATCCGCCGTGCACGCTGCAGCACTGGCAAGGGCTGCGGCCCTTGAGCGAACAGCTTCTGGCCGACTTGGGATTCGAGCTGCAGCCTTTTGCCGATTCGCATTTGTGCTGCGGGTCTGCCGGGGCCTATTCGGTATTGAATCCGGCCATGGCGCTGGAATTGCGTGACCGCAAGCTGGCGGCCATGGCGCCGCATGCGCCGCCGGTGATCGTATCGTCGAATATCGGCTGCGTGTCGCATCTGCAAAGCGGCACCGACACACCCGTGCGCCACTGGATCGAAGTGGTCGATGAACGCCTGCGGGGCTAGTAGCCTGGGCCACGGCCGTTCTTGTGCAGGTATCAGGGACCCTGGCGGGAGCCTGATACCTGCAAGCCTGGCAAGACTGCGGTTATTCCACCGCCTTGACCATGTCCTCGAGCACTTTCTTCGCGTCGCCGAACACCATCATGGTGCGGTCCATGTAGAACAATTCGTTGTCGAGCCCGGCATAGCCGGCGGCCATCGAACGCTTGTTCACGATCACGGTGCGCGCCTTGTAT
>DASPIV010000221.1:0-5655 GCA_035628955.1 Bordetella sp. | reverse complement strand
CGATCTGTATTCGCTTTTCGACTGGCCGGCAATCTTCGGCCCGAACACCACGTTTTCCCAGACATTCAGCCAGGGAAACAGCGCGGCTTCCTGGAACACCACGCCGCGTTCGGGGCCGGGCCGTTCGATGTCGCTGCCCCCTACCTGCAACTGGCCGGCAGACGGCGCCTCGAAACCGGCCACCAGATTCAGCAGCGTGGACTTGCCGCAGCCGGAAGGCCCGAGCAGCGCGATGAATTCCCCCTGGCCGACCTGCAGGTCGATCCCGTCCAGCGCATGGACAGGAGTGGCGCCAGGGTACGTCTTGCTGAGTTGCGAAATAGAGATGTGCGACATGCGGACCTCAATGATTCTGCAGGATGCGCCACGCCAGGACGCGATATTCGATAGCCACGATCAGGCGGTCGCTCAGGAACCCCATCAGGCCGATGGACACCATGTCGGCCAGCACGATGTCCATGCGGCCTACGTAATAGGCGTCCCACAGTACGTATCCCAGGCCGGACTTCACGGCCACCATTTCGGACACGATCACCGCCGTCCAGGAAATGCCCAGCCCGATGCGCAGGCCGGTGAATATCGATGGCATCGCGGCCGGCAGCACGACGCGACGCAGCAGCTGCCCCGACGATGCGCCCATCATGCTGGCCGCGCGCACCAGATTGCGGTCGACGTCGCGCGCTCCCTGTGTGGTATTGACCACAATGGCGTAGAAGCCGCCAAGGAAGATCAGAAAAATCGAACCCATGTCGCGGATGCCGAACAAGGCGATCGAAAAGGGCAGCCAGGCAGTGATGGGAATCGGCCGCAACCCCTGGATGAGCGGGTCCATCAGTTGCGCGGTCAGCCGGCTCCAGCCGATAGCCAGCCCCAGGGGAATGCCCAGCGCCATGGCCAAGGCGAAGCCCTGCGCCACGCGCAGGGACGAATACTGCACATTGGCCAGCCAGGTGCCCTGGTAAGGGTTCAGGCCCATGCCCGGATTGCCGAATATCCAGGCATACCAGGCACGGGCGACCTGCATGGGGGTGGGTACCACTCCCGCCATGGCGTCGGACTGCCCGACCAGTTGCCATACGACCAGAATCAATGCGGGTACGACCAGCCCCAGGGCTATCCGGCGCAATGCCCGGGTGCGCCGCGCCGGGCCCGGCTGGCGTCCCGATATCGCGGCCGGCTGTTTCAACGTGGATGAATTCACCTGCATCTCCTTGGGCGGGCAGCGCGGTTCCCTATGGGGGCCACATCGCCTCGCGCGGCCGTCTTACATGACTTCCTGCACCAGCGTCGGGTCCCATACCTTGTCGATCTGGCCGCTGACATCTTTGGGAATCACGCCCAGCTCGTTGAAGGTCTTGGCTTGCCGGCGCAATTGGTCCAGGTCCAGCACGCCGCCCAGCTTGATCAGCTTGACCGATTCCCGTGTCACCGGCAGCGGCAGGCCGGTGTATTTGGCGTAGGCCTCGGCAAATGCTTCGGGGTCTTTTTCCAGGCGCTCTTCGGCTTGCTTGTAGGCCCACAAGAAGCACTTGACCGCCTCGCGCTTGTGCTGCAGCGCATCGCGGGTGGCGGCCAACAGGCCCAGTTCGGCCCCCACCGCTTTCGATCCGCTGTATTCCAGGTTCTTGGCAAAGAATGCCGTGCCGTCGGCAACCAACTGGGATTCGAAGGGTTCCCACAGGGCAACCGCGTCCACGTCGCCGCGCTGCAGGGCCTGGACGAAGGCGGTGCCGCCGCCCTGGATGTTCACGGCCGTGAACGTGTTGTACGGAATACCCTTTTCGGCCAGCGTGGCGGCCCACTGGAACCATACGGCCGAACCCGGGGCGATACCCACGCGCTTGCCGGCCAGGTCTTTCCAGTCGTCCATTTTCACGCCCTTGCGGGTCACCAGGTACTTGGGCGAAGAGGCCACGCCCGTCAGGCCCACCAGCTTGTCGCTGCCCTGGGCCAATGCGATGGCCAGGTCGGCCGGCCCGATGCCCGACACGTCGACCGACCCCGACAACAGGGCGGTGCGCGCATCGGCATAGCGCACGAACTCGACCGGGCGTACCTCGACATTGCAGGCCTTGAGCGGTTCGGAAATGAAGATCATGGGCGACAGATGGCCGACCTTTACATAGCCGATCGTCAGGGTCTGCTTCTGCGGCGCGGCGGCAGGCTGCGGCCCGACCGCGGCGGCGCTTGCCATGTATCCGGAAATCAGGACGGCCGTGGCTGTCCGGTAGAGCGTTTTCATACGTTTCCCCTTGTGCTGACTACACTGTGGCCGATGAAACTGCGTGGCCGATCGATGGCGGCCGCCGGGTGCGCATGGCACGTCAGCGGCCCTTGAAAACCGGTGTTCGCTTCTCGCGGAAAGCCGCCTGGCCTTCCTGGTAGTCTTCGCTGCCGAAGCAGGCCCGCACGGCCTGGTCCACGACGTCGGACGTGGGCGCCTGGCTACCGCCCTGTAAATGCCGCAGCGCCAGCCGCGCGGCGCACAGCGTCAGCGGCGCGTTGGCGGCCACGGTTGCCACGCGCTCGGCGGCAACCGCGTCGAAGTCCGCATCGGTAAACACTTCCTGCACCAGGCCAATACGGCCGGCTTCCAGGCCGTCGAAGGTGCGGGCCGTCAGGAACAGGTCTGCCGCCCGGGCGCTGCCCAGCACATCGCACATGCGCTTGACGCCGCCCAGCGCATAGCCCAGTCCCAGGCGGGCGGCCGGCATCCGGAAGCGCGCGCCCTGGTTGCAATAGCGCAGGTCGCAGGCCAGCGCCAGGCCCATTCCGCCGCCCATGCAGATGCCGCGGATCAGTGCAATCGTCGGTACCGCGCTGGCCATCAAGGCCTGCTGCGCGCCGGCCACGGCCCGGTCGTAGCGCGCCACTTGCGCGGGGTCGCGGCGCTGCGCGCCGAATTCGGAAATATCGGCACCCGACACAAAGGCGCGGTCGCCGCCGCCTTCCAGCACGATGGCGCGCACGTCCGGCTGCGCCTGCGCCTCGGCAACGGCGGCGCCGAGCGCTTCCCACATACTGAGCGACATGGCGTTGTAGCGCGCCGGGTTGATGATGCGGATGCGCAACAGGCCGGCATCGGTCTCGATAGACAGGCGGCCGGGTGGGGCAGTATCGGTAGACATGGGTCAATGCTCGTGGTTGTATTCAGATGGCGCCCGCATCGCGCAGGCTGCGTATGTCGTCCTCGCCATAGCCGGCTTCGCGCAGCACCTCGTCGGTATGTTCGCCCCATCCCGGGGCCGTGCGCGCAACGTCGGCCGGAGTGCGTGCTAGCGTGACCGGCTGGGTGACCAGCGTGCGCTGGCCGCCTTGCCAGGCCTCGCAGCGCCGCGCCACGCCCAGGTGGCGTATCTGGGCGTCCTCGAACAGCTGCGGCACGGTATATACCGGTCCGGCCGGCACGCCCGCCGCATTGAGCAGTTCGACCCAATGCGCCACGGTCGCGGTCGCGAAGATATCCTGGATCTCGCGGTTCAGCCGCTGCCGGTGGCTGACGCGCAGCTTCTCGGTGGCGTATTCCGGGTCGGCCAGCCAGTCGGGGCGGCCCAGCGCTTCGCAGAACCGCTTCCAGTTGCCTTCGCCGGAGGCACCCAGATTGAAGGGGCCGTCGCTGGCCTGGAATAATCCCATGGGACTGCTGGTGGGATGGTCGTTGCCTTCCTGCCTGGGAATATCGCCGTCATTCAAGTAGCGCGCGGCCTGGAAATCCATCATGGCCACCTGCGCGTGCAACAGCGAGGCGTGCACCCATTGGCCCTGGCCGGATACTTCGCGTTCGAGCAAGGCGGTCAGGATGCCGATCGCGGCATACAGCCCGGTACTCGAATCCGCCACGGCCAGGCCGGCCCGCACCGGCCCCTGGCCCGGCAGGCCGGTTACCGACATCAGCCCGCCCATGCCTTGCACGATCTGGTCGAAACCCGGCCGGCGTGCGTAGGGGCCCGACTGGCCGAACCCAGAGATGCTGGCCAGGATGATGCGCGGGTTCAAGGCGCGCAGCGCCTCGTAGTCGACGCCGAGGCGGGCCTTGACATCGGGCCGCCAGTTCTCGACCACGACATCGGCATCGGCCACCAGGCGCTTGAGCACCGCCAGGCCCTCGGGTTTTTTCAGGTTCAGCGTCAGCGAGCGCTTATTGCGGTTCAGATTCTGGAAGTCGCCACTCCAGCGGTCTGCCGCGAACATGGCTTCGTTGGGGTCGATACCGGGCGGTGGCTCGATGCGGATGACGTCCGCGCCGAAATCCGCCAGCATGCGCACGCAAGTGGGGCCCGCGCGCACACGGGACAGATCCAGCACACGGAAACGGCGCAGCGCGGGCGAGGCAGAGAGCGATGGCATGATGCGGTTCAACCTCCTGATGGAACAACAGAACGCATCCCGATATAGCCTGATGCGCCGAAACGGCTTTGTTCAGTCTGTCGGGCGAGCGCCAGCAGCAGCTCTTCCGCGCCGGGGCGCGCAATGGCCTGCACGCTGACAGGCCGTCCGTCGGCCCCGTGGGCGATGGGAAACACAATGGCCGGCAGGCCCAGGTAATTCACAAACGACAGCCAGCAGAACAGGTCGAGCAGCCGGCGCGGCGTAAAGCCGGGCGAGGTCGTGATGACTTCGGCCCAGTCGGGTACGCCGCGCGGCAGTACCGGTGTCAGAAGCACGTCGCAGTCTTGCAGTACGTCGGCCAGGAAGGCGCGTGCATGGTCTGCGCGCAGTTCCGCGGCTTGCGCATACCACGTGGCGGGCAGGGCGGTGCCGGCCAGTGCCAGAGTGCGTGGCAGCGGCGACAAGGGCGCCGCCGTGCCGCGCAGCGCCGCGGCGTGGCTGGCGGCCGCCTCGGCATACAGCAGGATCTGCGCCAGACGCGTCCATTCGGGCAGCAGGTCCAGGCGGTGCTCGCGGCGGCGCCCTTGCGCGCTGCACTCGCTCGCGTAGCTGTCCAGCGCATCCGCGATGGCCGTGTCGGACCGTACTGCGGAGTCGGGGTGGTTCCAGCAGGTGGCGACGCGCCAGCGTCGTGGCGCAGGCGGCGACATGGCCAGTGGAGCGGCCACGCGGTGTACCACCCGCAGCAGCGCCTGCGCGTCGGCCGCGGTGCGGGCGATGATGCCCACGGTATCCAGCGATGGCGCCAAAGGCGCCACGCCGTCGCGGGGCAAAAGGTCGCGGGTGGGCTTCAGGCCGAGCACGCCGCAGCTTGCCGCCGGAATGCGCACGGAGCCCGCGGTATCGGTGCCCAGCGACCCGTAGCAAAGCCCGCTGGCCACCGCAACGGCCGAACCGCTGGACGATCCTCCTACCGTGGCTGCCGCATCGAGCGGGTTGATCGGCAGGGGATAGCGGGGGTTTTCGCCGGTGGCTCCGCAGGCATGCTCGGCCATGGCCAGCGCGGCCAGCGGGCTGCTGCCGGCGGCTTGCAGGCGCCGGATCACCGTCGCGGCCATGGGCGGTGCATCCGGCCAGGGATGCCCGGCGCCACACTCCGGCACGCGGCCAGGCAATCTGTAGATGTCTTTGTGCGCCAGGCCCACGCCCGCCAGGGGCAGGGCCGGATCGGCCGCCGAGCTGGCTGCCAGCAGGCTGACAGCGCAATGGCCCGTGTCGGCGGCAAACGCCTTCCGCTGACGGCTGACGGCCTCGTCCACACTCAGT
>DASPIV010000220.1:0-5752 GCA_035628955.1 Bordetella sp. | reverse complement strand
TATTGGTATATATATTGGTTCAATATTTTTCAACCTTACCCTCCTGCCCACCCGCGCGCAAAGCGGCGCGGGGTATCCGCGCCGCTTTGCGTGAACGCTAAACTCCGCCCAGGAAGAAACCCGCCAGAACTCAACAAGGACCTCCATGCAAGCACTTGCAGCCATGCCTGCCACTGTTGCCGCGGCGGTGCGCATCGTGCTCACCGATATCGACGACACCCTGACTACCGAGGGGCGCCTGCCCGCCGACGCCTATGCGGCGCTCGAACGGCTGGAAGCCACGGGTATCCAGGTGGTGCCCATTACCGGCCGCCCGGCTGGCTGGTGCGACCATATCGCCCGCATGTGGCCGGTGCGCGCCGTGGTGGGCGAGAACGGCGCGTTCTATTACGCCTATGACCGGGCCGCGCGCCGCATGAAGGCGCACTATTGGGCCGATGCGCACGCGCGTGCGCTCAGCCGCGCCCGGCTGGACGCGATCCGCGACCGCGTGCTGCGCGAGGTGCCGGGTGCCGCCGTGGCCAGCGACCAGGACTACCGGGTGGCCGACCTGGCGATCGATTTCTGCGAAGACGTGGCGGCTCTGCCCGAGGCGTCGGTCAGCCGCATCGTGGAAATCTTCCAGCAGGCCGGCGCACAGGCCAAGGTCAGCTCCATCCATGTCAACGGCTGGTTCGGCGACTACGACAAACTCACCATGACCCGCACGCTGTTCGAGCGCGAGCTGGACCTGGACATCGGCCAGGTGCTCGATAGCTGCCTGTTCATCGGCGATTCGCCCAACGACGAACCCATGTTCGCGTTCTTTACCGTGTCGGTCGGCGTGGCCAATATCCAGGCGTTGCTGCACCGGCTGTCGCATCGCCCGGCCTATGTGGCCGCGCGCCACGGTGGCGGCGGCTTCGTCGAAATGGCCGAGCACCTGTTGCAGGCCCGCGGCGCCACCGGACAACAGCCATGACAGCCGCCAACACGCCCGCAGCGCGGCCCACCGACGGCCGGCGCAGCATCCAGTCGGTGGAAGTCGGCTTTCCGCTGCTGGCCGCGCTGGTCGACGCGGGCAAGCCGCTGACCCTGCGCGACCTGGCCGGCGCGGCCGGCATGACCTCGGCCAAGGCCCATCCTTACCTGGTCAGCTTCACGCGGGTGGGCCTGGTGCAGCAGGATGGCGCGACGGGCCAGTACGAGCTGGGGCCATTCGCCCTGCAGATGGGCCTGGTCAGCCTGCAGCGGCTGGATCCGGTACGCGTGGCCATGCCCGAGATCGCCACGCTGCAGTCCAGCATCGGCCATACCCTGGGCATCGCCGTACTGGGTTCGCACGGGCCCACCATGATCCACATGACCGAGGCCAGCTATCCGGTGCACGTCAACATGCGCAAGGGCACGGTGATGTCCATGCTGCACACGGCCACCGGCCTGGTGTTCGCCGCGTGGCTGCCGCCCAAGGTCGCCGAACACTATATAGACCGCGAAGAAGGCGACACCGCCGTCATCGCGGGCCAGCATCCACCGCGCAAGGTCGCCTACGCCGATATCGAGGCGCGCCTGGCCGATATACGGGTGCATGGCATGGCGCGGGCCATCGGCAACCCGCTGCCCGGGGTGGATGCCTTGTCGGTGCCGGTCTTCGACAGCACCGGCGGCATCGTGCTGGCCTTGACCAGTCTGGGCCCCTCGGGGCTGTTCGACGCGGCCTGGGATGGCAGCATTGCCCGGCCCCTGCTGGCTTGCGCGCGAGAAATTTCGCGCAAACTCGGTTATCGCAAATAAAGGTGCAATTTAGCGCAAAACGAAAACAAATCGAAAAAAACGAAAGAGACACGAAAACAACGCGAAAACAAAAACAGGTGATCTCCCGGCTGGGCGGTTTCGTTTTTTTGTGTTTGAATATTTAAGTCCTGTCATATTCGAACACCCATAAGGAGACGCAATCATGCAAGCCCTGCGCCTGCTGCAAGCGACAGCCGCCATTGCCCTGGCATTCGGCCTTCAGTCGGCTCATGCCGCCGACACCTGCTCCAATCGGGGCGACCTCGACCAAATGTATTGCGACGCCAATAAAGATCTGGTCGCCGACACACCCACCGATGCCGACAAGCTCAAGACACCGTCCACCCTGGTGTTCACCTACACCCCGGTCGAAGATCCCGCCGTATACGCCAACATCTTCAAGCCGTTTACCGAATACCTGAGCGACTGCGCCGGCAAGCGCGTGGTGTTCTACCAAGTGCAAAGCAACGCCGCCGAAATCGAAGCCATGCGCTCGGGCCGCCTGCATGTAGGCGGCTTTTCAACCGGCCCCACGGCCTATGCCGTGAACATCGCGGGCGCCGTGCCGTTCGCGGTCAAGGGCTATGCCGACGGATTTCAGGGCTACAACCTGATCGTCATCGTCAAGAAAGACAGCCCCTACCAGAAGCTCAGCGACCTGAAGGGCAAGAAGCTGGCCCATACCTCGCCTTCGTCGAACTCGGGCCACATGGCGCCCGTGGCGCTGTTCCCCAAAGAAGGCCTGGTGCCCGACCAAGACTACAAGATCATTTTCTCGGGCAAGCATGACCAGTCCGTCATGGGCGTGAACTCGGGCGACTACGACGCCGCCGCCGTCGCGTCGGACGTGTTCCATCGCATGGCCGAGCGCGGCCAGGTCAAGGAAGAAGATTTCCGCATCATCTACACCAGCGAGAAATTCCCGACCTCGTCGTTCTCGTACGCGCACGACCTGGAACCCAAATTCCGCGACAAGATGCTGAAGTGCTTCTACGACTTCCGCTTCCCCGCCGAAATGAAAGAAGCCTTCGACGGCGCCGACCGTTTCTACCCGGTCACGTACGAAAAAGACTGGGCCATCGTGCGCCAAGTGGCCGAATCGGGTGGCGAACGCTTCAACCGCGCCGCGTATGACCGCGAAGCCGCCAAGAGCAAGGGCAAGCAGTAAGCATGGCAACATCTCTACGCATTGCCGGCCTGGTGAAGGAATACCGGGCCGGCAGGCCGGTGCTCAAGGGCATCGACCTGCACGTCGAAGGGCAAGGCCTGACGGCCATCATCGGCCCTTCGGGTACCGGCAAAAGCACGCTGCTGCGCTGTGTCAACCGGCTGATCGACCCCACCCGCGGTGAGATCGTGCTGCAAACCGAGGCCGGCACGGTGGACCTGGCCGCCATCCGCGGCACGGCGCTGCGCCAGGCGCGGCGCCGCATCGGTATGGTGTTCCAGGAATACAACCTGGTCGAACGCCTGACCGTAATGGAAAACTTGTTGACCGGACGCCTGGGCTACAGCAGCGCCTTCAAGGCCTGGATGCGGCGCTTCGAACCCGACGACATCGAACGCGCATACCAGTTGCTCGATGTGGTCGGCCTGGACGGCTTCGGCGACCAGCGCGCCGACGCCCTGTCGGGCGGCCAGCGCCAGCGCGTAGGCATTGCACGCGCCCTGATGCAACGTCCGCAATTGCTGTTGGCCGACGAACCCACTTCGTCGCTCGACCCCAAGACCTCGGTCGAAATCATGGAACTGCTGGCCGCGCAAGGCAGTGCCAACGGCATTCCGGTGCTGGTCAACATCCATGATGTCGAACTGGCCCGCCGCTACGCCAGCCGCATCGTCGGCATGTCGGGCGGGCATATCGTCTACGACGGCGACGGCCAGGGCCTGGACACCGCCATGCTGAAAACCATCTACGGAGGCGAATCGTGGCTGCAGTAAGGCGCCGCCCGTTCGCCCTGTCGTGGCGGGCCAAGCTCAGTGCCGTGCTGGTGTTCGTGTACGCGCTGTATGCCGCGGGGCAGCTCAACTTCAGCATGGAGCGCTTCCACAGCGGCCTGGGCCATGCCGCAAACCTGCTGGGGCGCATGTTCCCGCCGCACATACAGCAGCCCGATACGCTGTTGCAAGGCTTGACCGAAAGCCTGGAAATCGCCGTGCTGGCCTCGGTGCTGGGCATCGTGCTGGCCTTGCCCATCGGCCTGTTGGGGGCGCGCAACCTGATGCCGAGCTGGGCCTCCTGGCCCGCGCGCGCCATCGTGGCGCTGTGCCGGTCGCTGCATCCCGTAATTGTCGCCATTCTGTTCGTCAAGGCGGTCGGCTTTGGCGCGCTGGCTGGCATTCTGGCGCTGGCCGTGGCCTCGGTGGGCTTCATCGGCAAGCTGTTCACCGAATCCATCGAAGAAATCTCGCTCAAGCAGGTCGAAGCGGTGCGCGCCACCGGCGCGTCGTTCGCCAATGTGATCGTGTTCGGCGTGCTGCCGCAGGTGTTTGCGCGCTTCATCGGCTTTGCCACCTACCAGTTCGATTCGAACCTGCGCAATTCCACCATGGTGGGCATCGTGGGCGCCGGCGGTATCGGGGGCACGCTGTTCTCGGCCTTCCAGCGTTTCGACTACGACTTCGTGGCGGCCATCCTGATCACGCTGATCGCCATCATCATGCTGGGTGAACTGCTGGCGCGCTTCGTGCGGGCCGTGTTCCTGGACAACCTGGGTTTCGACACCATCCTGCAACGCCGCTTCGACGCGGCGCGCGGGCTGGGCAGCAAGCCGCTGGCACGCCCGGGAGCAGACGAATGACCGCGCAGGCCACCTCGCTTGCCGGCGCCGGCTACCCGCGCGCCTGGCAACGCTACACGATGGGGCAGCGGCTGCTGCGCTTCGCGCTATACCTGCTGGTGGTGGCCGCCATCGTGCAGGCGGCGCGCAGCGTGGAAATCATCCCCGAGTTCCTGTACGACGCCCCCGAGCAAATGGCCGACCTGCTGGGCCGCATGTGGCCCATCGACTGGTCGTACTACTTCGAGGGCGTGCACGGCCCGCTGATGGAAACCCTGCACATCGCCACGCTGGGCACCATCCTGTCGGTGGGGCTGGCCGTGCCGGTGGGGCTGATGGCCGCCAACAACCTCACGCCCAACCGGCTGCTGAACCAGTTGGCGCGGCTGATTCTGGTGTCCAGCCGCTCGGTCAACTCGCTGGTGTGGGCCCTGCTGTTCATCGCCATCTTCGGGCCAGGTCCGCTGGCCGGCACGCTGGCCATCGCGTTCCGTTCGATCGGCTTCGTCGGCAAGCTGGTGGGCGAAGCCATCGAAGAAGCCCAGCGCGGGCCGGTCGAGGCCTTGACCGCCACCGGCGCCAGCAGGGGTTCGGTGCTGTGGTACGGCTACTGGCCGCAGATCCGGCCGGCGTTCTGGTCTATCGTGCTGCTGCGCTGGGACATCAACGTGCGCGAATCGGCAGTGCTGGGCCTGGTCGGCGCGGGCGGCATCGGCATGGCGCTGGACACGGCCATGAACCTGTTCCAGTGGGATCGTGTCGCCCTGGTGCTGGCTGCGATTTTCGCGGTGGTAGTAGTGGCCGAAATCATCATCACGCAGGCGCGCAAGCAAATCCTGTAGGCCGGCCAGACACCAGGTGTCTGGCTCCCCGGGGTGTCAGACACCGAAGCTTGGCAAGGCCTCCTGTCCATAGCGGTGTCAGGCACCCTGACGGGAGCCAGACACCTGGCTCTTCTTGGCTCCACATCTTGGCGTCCGCCCCGCTCGATGAACGTTTTATGACTGGTCATCAAATGGCTGGACCGTGTTAGGTACTATCTACGGTTTCAGCAGCGGTCGTGACCATGTCAGAACAAGAACTGAAATTACATGTCCCGGCCGCGGCTCGCCGGGCGGTACAGCAGGATATCCGCCAAGGCAACGCCAGCCGCATCCGGCTGCATGCCCTGTATTTCGACACCCCAGGCCGTGAACTGG
>DASPIV010000219.1:0-14765 GCA_035628955.1 Bordetella sp. | reverse complement strand
CACTGGCAACAGTGTGCCGCGATAGCCAAAGCGTTGCAGGTAGTCCAGCGGCCTGCCGCCGACTTTGTCGGTATTGTCGGATGCGCCAACGATGGCGATGGAACGAGGGTCCAGGGCGGCGCGCAAGTTGTCGTTCATGGGGAGCTTATGCCGGTACGAGCGTGAAGTGGGGGATGAAATGCGCGCCGAAGGATTTGTATTGCGCGCTTACCGGATCGCCAATGCGCAATGACAGGTCGCCGTGCGCCATCAAGCGAAAACCCTCGGCGGCGTCGACGAGGACGATGCAATAGGGCGTGCAGGCGGCCAGGTCGCGTATCGGAGGCCGGTTGACCTGGGTGACGGCATAAACCCGCCCCACCCCTGAAGCAACCTGCCTGTGTGGATCCGCGGCACCGCATTGCGCGCAGAAATCACGCTTGAAGTACCACCTGGCCTGGCAGTGCGGGCAGCACTGATAGCGAATCAAGGGCTGCCCGGTTGTCCAGTCGCCTTCACAGTCGGTGTCGGGGCAGGTATTGGGCATCAGGCACGCTCCAGAAAGGCGCTGACATGGGAAGAGAGTACGCCGCCATCGCCATGCAGCAAAGCGATAGAGGCATCGGGCACTTGTCGGCCGCCGGCGCGCTCTGTCATCTGCAGGTGGGCTTCGACCAAGTGCGCCAGCGCGCCGCCGGCTCCGCAATGTCCGTAGCTGAGCAGGCCGCCATGGGTGTTCAGCGGTAACGGGCCGCCAAGGTCGAAATGACCTGCGCGCGCCATGGCTCCAGCTTCGCCACGCGGCGCCAGGCCCAGTTCCTCGATCAGGATGGCCAGCGTGATCGTGAAGCTGTCATAGATTCCGGCATAGGTGGCGTCGCGGGCCGACATGCCCGAATCGGCTTCGGCCCGCGCCAGCGCCTGGGCGGCGCCAAAGCGGGTCAGGTCTGCGGCGACGGATACGTGCTGATGCGTATGCGCCTGCCCGCAGCCCCGTATCTTGACGCGGTGTGCATTGGTGGGATTTTTTCCGACGATAAAGGCCGAGCCACCGTCGGAAACCGGGCAGCAATCCAGCAATTTCAATGGTGTCGATATGGGCCGAGAGGCCATGACGTCGGCTACGCTGATCGGGGTACGGAACTGCGCGCCGGCATGGCGAACCGCGTGCCGGCGCATCAGTACCGCCAGTTCGGCGTAATCTTCTTCGGTGGCGCCATAGCTGTGCATATACCGCGACGCGACCAATCCGTAGTAGGCCGGAATAGTGGGGCCGAAGGGCAGTTCGTAAGCCGGATGGCCTACCTGCGACAGGGTCTGGACTGCAGAGTCGCGCGATTGGCCGGTCAGCCGGTTCTCGGCTGCCACTACCAGCACGTACCGGGCCTGGCCGCTGTCGACCAACTGGTGCGCCAGCATCAGCATGGCCAGACCGGTGGCGCCACCTGCCTGCAGCGCATGCGCATACGACGGGGCCAGCCCGAAGTGCTCGGCGAAGACGGTAGCCAGCATCAAGTGAGGCAGGGTGGTGGAATAGCCGCACAACAGTCCGTCGATGTCGCCGCGTTCTAGCTGCGCATCGGCCAGGGCCGCTCCGGATGCCTGGCTCATGAGCCCCAGCGTGTCGCTATGGTGCAAAGCGCCATATGGTGTACTTGCCGCTCCTACGATCCAGCTCATTGTGGTTCCGCTACTCAATTGATGCTGATATGGGCGTCGGTGATCAACTGGCGCCACATCGCGGATTCTTCGGCGAGTTGCTTGCGCAGTTGGTCCGGTCCGCCCGGCTGCAGGGTGATACCCCGTTCCTCTGCCTGGCTGCGCAGGCCGGGGTCTTCCGTGGTGGCGCGCAAGGTTGCCGCCAGCTTGTCGACGACGGCCCGCGGAGTGCCCACCGGCGCAAACAGCGCTTGCCAGAACACGCCATGAAAGCCGGGCAATGTCTCGGCCACGGCGGGAACATCGGGCAACAAGGCAATGCGCTTGGCCGAGGTCACGGCCAGGATGCGGCCGGCGCCGGCCCGCACGATGGGCAACGCGTCGGTGGGCGTGGCGAAAGTTGCGTTGATGCGTCCGCCGCGCAGGTCGACCAGCGCCTGCGATGCGCCCTTGTACGGAATATGGGTCAGCTCGACGTTGGCGCGGCGGTTGAACATCTCCAGCAGCAGGTGGTTGACCGACCCGTTGCCGGAACTGGCCACATTGATCTTGCCGGGGTTCGCTTTCGCATAGGCGATGAATTCTGCAAGATTGGCCGCGGGCAGGTCGTCGCGCACCAGCAATACGAACGGGCTGAAGTAGGCCGTACCCACTGGCAGCAGATCTTTGATGGGATCGCGCGGTGTCAGGTCGGGCTGCAACGATGGGTTGATGGCCAGGCTGGCAGTGCCCAGCAGTAGGGTGTAGCCGTCTGGCGGGGCTTCCATGACTTTGGCTGCCGCAATAGAGGCGGCCGCGCCAGGCCGGTTCTCGACGATGACGCTCTGCGCCAGTCCGGCCGCCATGCGCTCGGCAATGGCACGGCTCATCACATCGGTGAGGCCTCCGGCCGTATAGCCGATGACCAGCGCAATGGGACGCGCTGGGTAGCCGGCCGCGCGTGCCGCCGTATGCCCTGCAAGGGCAAGCGCGAGTCCGCTGGCCAGAAAGGTGCGACGTTGCATGAGTGTCTCCTGTATGCCCATCTGTGTGGTTTTGAGCGGTCAGGCCGGACGGCGCGCCCGCAGGTTGACTTCCGTGCATCTACTAAATAGTATATTAATCTACTGATTAGTAGATGGTCAAGGAATGCTGGCGCCGCTGTTGCCGGCCCATTCATAAAACACCAGGAGACAACACCATGAAATACCTGACCAGGATGGCAGTGCTGGCATGCGGCGCGCTGGCGGCTGCGGGCGCCCTTGCCCAAGACTATCCCACCAAGCCCTTGCGGTTCATCGTGCCGTATCCGGCGGGCGGACCCACCGATGTCGTTTCACGGGCCGTGGCTGCCGAATTGGCGCGCGAGCTGGGACAGCCGGTGGTGGTCGAGAATGTCAGTGGCGCGGGCGGCTCGATAGGATCGGCCGCGATTGCCCGGGCCGTGCCGGACGGCTACACCATTGGCCTGGCCACCACCGGCACGCATGCCATCAACCCCCATTTGTATGGCGACAAATTGCCCTATGACGCCCTGCGGGATTTCACCCCTGTTTCGCAGGTGGTTTCTTATGTGAACGTACTGGTGGTCAACGACAACGTGCCGGTACGCAGCGTGGGCGAACTGGTCTCTTATGCCAGGCAGCATCCCGACAAGGTCAACTTCGCCTCATCGGGCAGCGGCTCGACCAACCACCTTTCGGGCGTGTTGCTGACCCAGCTGACAGGCGCCCAGATGTCGCACATTCCGTTCCGGGGCGGCGCACCGGCGTTGGCCAGCGTGGTGGCCGGCCAGGTTACCTGCATGTTCGACCTGCTGGTGTCGTCGGTGCCGCAGATACAGGCTGGCAAGCTGCGGGCACTGGCCGTGACCAGCAGCAAGCGCAGCGCCTTCCTGCCCGACGTGCCCACCATGGACGAGGCTGGCGTGCGGGGGTATGCCAGCGCAGGCAGCGACCTGTGGTTTGGCGTGGTGGGCCCGGCGCATATGCCCGCTGCCGTTACCAAGCGGCTGAACGCCGAAATCGTCAAGATCATGAGTACGCCCGCCATGCAGCAGCGCTTCAACGCCATGTACCTGGAAACCCGCACCGACAGCCCGGCCCAGTTCGCCGACGTGCTGGCGGCCGATAACGAGAAATGGGGCAAGCTGGTGCGCGAGTCCGGCGCCCGCGTCGACTGAACCGATTCCATAGGCGGCCATCAATGAATGAATCTCTAGATACCCCCATCCTGGTGGGCTGCGGTGATGTCACCGACATGACCACCCCCGCGGAGCAGGGCCGTTCACCATACGACCTGATTGCCCAGGCGGCCCGGCTGGCGTTGGCGGACACCGGCGCCGCCGCCATTGAACAGGTCATCGACTCGGTGACCATGCTGCGTTGCTTTGCCGACACGTCGCATCGCTTTGCCACGAAGCTAGGCGCCTCGACCAATCCTCCCAAGAGCGTCAGCGACCGGCTGGGACTGCTGCCGGCGCAAACGATATACACCTGGAACGGCGGCAATATGCCGCAGTACATGGTCAACCAGTACGCCGAACGGATTTCGCGGGGCGAGTTGCGCGCCGCGCTGATCTTCGGCGGCGAGGCACTGCGTACTCAACACGGGGTCGAGAAGCGCGCCCTGCCGGTGTCCTGGGACGAGGATCCCGGGGGAACGCTGGAACTCGTGGGCGATCCACGACGCGGCTGGAGCGATATCGAAGACCGGCACGACATGCGGGCGGCAATCTCGATCTATCCGTTGTTCGAGAATGCCATCCGGGGTGCGCGGGGCCGCACGGTCGCGCAACACCTGGAAACCATGGCTGGCCTGATGGCCCGCTTCAGCCGCGTAGCCGCCAGCAACCCACTGGCCACGCGTCGCGACGGCTACAGCGCGCAACGCCTGGCCACGGTAGATGCCGAGAACCGCTGGATCGGATTTCCGTATCCACGGCTGATGAACTCCAATGCCTTCATCGACCAGGCTGCCGCGGTGGTCATCACCTCGGTGGGGCAGGCTCGGGCGCTGGGCATACCCCGCGAAAAATGGGTCTACCTGCATGGTTGTGCCGACGCGCACGACCACTGGTATGTGTCCCAGCGCATCAACCTGCATTCATCGCCCGCCATCCGTGCGGCATCGCGGCAGGCCTTGCAGATGGCGGGCCTGGACCTGGCCCGGATCGACTTCCTGGATCTGTATAGCTGCTTTGCGTCGGCAGTCGAAATCGCCTGCCAGGAGATCGGGCTGGCCGAAGATGATTCGCGCGGGTTGACTGTGACAGGAGGCTTGCCCTATTTCGGCGGCCCGGGCAACAGCTACGTGGTGCATTCGATATCGGCAATGATGCGTCGCCTGCGTGCCCATCCCGGTGCGTTTGGCCTGGTCACGGCAAACGGCAACTATGTGACCAAGCATGCGTTCGGGGTGTATTCGACGACGCCGACGCGCGGCGCCTGGCAGCGCGAAGACCCTGGCGTCCTGCAGCGCGAGCTCGACCGCTTGCCGATGGCGCCGTTTACCGAATGCCCGACGGGTATGGCTGTGCTCGAGTCGTATACGGTGATGCACGACCGTGACGGCCCACGCTATGGCCTGGTGGTGGGACGCGAAATGGCAACCGGCCAGCGCTTCATCGCCAATACGCCAGCCGACCCGGCGACCTTGTTGCGCCTGCGCGATGAGGAAAGCCTGGGTTTGCGTGGCCTGGTCAGCCACCGTGATGGCCGTAATACGTTTGTGCCCGAGTTCAGTCGCGCTTAGGCGGCGGGGGACTGGAAGGCACGCCGCCATGGCCCACGATGCGCAGCGCGAAGTCGCAGAACTGCTCGGCGATGGCATCCACGCCCAAGCCGCCCGACGGGCGGTACCAGCGTTTTACGCCCAGCAGCATGCCCATGATCGCGCGCGACGCCATGCCGGGGTTG
Organism: Bordetella sp.; assembly: GCA_035628955.1. Lineage (GTDB taxonomy): Bacteria > Pseudomonadota > Gammaproteobacteria > Burkholderiales > Burkholderiaceae_B > Bordetella_A. The sequence continues at coordinate 9,231 of DASPIV010000219.1, read as the reverse complement.
TCGACATGAAACACGCCAGCCTGCACTCCGGCCGTGACGATGTCTTTGAGATTGCGATTGAAACGGGCTTCGAGCGCGCGGATCTCTGCCATCTTTTCGGCGGGAAGATGCTTTTCTTCCAGCGCCAGCATATTGGTCAGCCCTTGATTGGTCACGTTTTTCCTGACCGCCACGCGCACGAACCGCAGCAGTTGTTCGTGCACCGGCCCGGTACGGGCGGATACGTCGGTCAGCACGGCCAGCGAGTCGCGCAATTCGCGATCGTACAAGGCAACCAGGATGGCGTGCTTGCTTTTGAAGAATTGATAGATGAACGGCTTGCTCATGTCGAGCCGTGCGGCGATGGCGTCCATGGTGGTACCCACGAAGCCGCATTCGACGAACAGCTTGCTGGCCTCGCGCAATATGTGCGTTGCCTTGAGTTCGTGCAATTCGTCTTTCAACGAGGCCTGGCTGCGCGCGGGGGGTATCGGCAAAACTGTCTCTCTGGTTCCGGCGGCCGTGGCCGCCCCAAACATGCAATGCCCCGGATTTTACTATCGGCGAGCCGCCGCGGCGGACGGGCGCTGCGCGTGGTCAGGCTACCTGGCGTGCAGGCCGCTTACCAGCGTGCGCACCATTTTCGTGGCCAGCCGCCGACGCGCCGCGGCACTGGTGTCTGCTTCGGGCCGATACCAGATCAACGACCATTGCAGCCCGCCCAGCACCGTTTTTACAGCAATGGAGATATCCAGATCGGCCAGCGATCCGTCTGCTTTGGCGGCGGCCATCTGCTGCTTGAACAACAGCTCGAAGCGGTCGCGGCTGGCGATGAGTTCGTCCAGCACTTGGCGTTGCGCGGGTGTCAGCGCGCCGAAGCGGTGCAACTGTACGCCCTGTACCACCACGGTTTCGTAAGCATGATGTTCCAGCAAAGCCTTGGCATGCGCCATCAGCATGGCTTCCAGCACTGCCATGCCGTTTCCCTGTGTGTGCATGGCAGGTTCTACGGCGCCGAACAGCAATGCCATACCGTGGCGATGGATATCGAAGAACAGGTCTACCTTGGACGCGTAGTAGTGATAGATGCGGCCCTTGGTGGCGCCCATGCGCCGGGCCACGTCGTCCAGCGTGGTGGCATGGAAGCCCTGTTCCATGAAGCATTCGGCGGCAGTCTGCAGGATTTCCTGAATGGATAAGGTTCGGCGTTGCATAGCTTCTCGGATTGGTACCACGGTGGGCGCAGCCAGTTTACCCGTGTGAGAAGGGGCAAGAACCAGTTCCGCCTTGCTTAAAAAAAACATACCCGGTAGGATGTTTTTATCGTACAACAGGAGAGGCACATGCGAGTCATGGTCACCGGCGCTGCCGGATTTCTGGGCACCGCCTTGACACGGCGCTTGTTGAGTTCAGGGGCGGTGGAGTCCGGCGCCGGCGGACTCCAGCCGATCAGCGAACTGTTGCTGGTCGACCGCCAACCGGTCGCCACGCCGCCACACTGGGGCGTGCCGGTGCGCGTCCTGACGGGCGACCTGGGCAAGCCGGGGTTTGCTGGCGAACTGGCAAAGTGCCGATGTGATTCGATATTTCACCTTGCGGCTACCCTGACGCTGCAGGCCGAGCAGGACCCGGTTCAGGCTTACGCCACGAATGTGGCGCCGGTGCGCCATCTGATCGAAGGCGCGGCCAGGCCGCCCCGGTTCGTGTTCGCCAGCTCCATCGCGGTGTTTGGCGGCGCCCTGCCCGAGGCGGTGGATGACCGCGTACGCGCCGAGCCCGATACCACCTACGGCACCCACAAGGCGATCGTGGAATTGCTGCTGGCCAACTACAGCCGCCTGGGCCTGGCTGACGGGCGCGCGTTGCGCCTGCCTATTGTGCTGATACGCCCGGGTGCCGCCAGCCCGGCGGTGTCGGACCGCGTGGCTGCCATCGTGCGCGAGCCATTGGCCGGCCGCGATGTGACGTGCGGACTGGCGCCGGAAACGCGCATTCCTGTGGCATCGGCGGGTGCCGTGGCAGAGGCGCTGGTTCGCCTGCACGATATCTGCGCCGACCGCTTGCCGCATGGCCGTGCCATGAACCTGCCCGCTCTGACTGTCAGTGTGGCCGATATGGCCGCCTGCGTGCGGCGGCACGGCGGCCCGCGCGTGGGGGCGATTCGATACGAAGCAGATGCCGCGTTGCAACGTATTGTCGACGGTTGGCCTACGGCCTTCGTGTCGGACCACGCCAGCAGTCTGGGTTTGCGGGCCGACGCGGATTTCGACGCGATTGTCGGCCAGTACCTGGCTAACGCGACGCCGTCGGCTGATCCAATCTTCTAAAAAAGAGGCTTCACTATGGTTGATTCGACCAACATGGCCCGCAATGCGGAGCTTCCTGTCTGCATCATCGGCGCCGGCTCGTCCGGCGTGACCGCCGCCAAGGCAATGATAGAAAAAGGGGTGCCCTTCGAGTGCTTCGAGGCCGGCTCGAACCTGGGTGGCATGTGGCGCTACGAAAACGACAACGGCATGTCGTCGGCCTATCGCAGCCTGCATATCGATACCAGCCGTCGCAATCTGGGCTATTCCGACTACCCCATACCGGACACCTATCCCGATTTCCTGTCGCATTTCGAGGTCTTGCAATACCTCGAGGCCTATGCCGAGCACTTTGGCGTGCGGCGGCATATACGCTTCAATACCCGTGTCGAACGTGTCGAGCCGCTGGCCGACGGAAATTGGCAGGTGCGCCTGCACGACGGCGAAGTCCGCAACTATGGCGCAGTAGTCGTGGCCAACGGTCATCTTTGGGATCCGCGCTGGGCCGAGTTCGGCGGCAGCTTCGACGGCGAACAATTGCATTCCCATCACTACCGCACGGCCGAGCCCTACAAGGGCAAGCGCGTACTGGTCGTGGGTATCGGCAACTCGGCGGTGGATGTGGCGGTGGACTTGTGCAAGACGGCCGACGCCACGTTCCTGTCGACCCGGCGCAGCGCATGGATCATGCCGAAATACATCATGGGGCATCCCATCGACCGATGGCTGGGATTCCTGGCCGGGCGCTTGCGCTTGCCGACGCGGGTGGCGCGCACGGTGGTGCAGCGGCTGGCGTACCTGGTTACCGGCGACCAGGCGCGCTTCGGGATACCCCGGCCGCGCCATCCGATCTGGCGCGAACATGCGACGCTCAGCCAAGAGCTGATCCCTTATTGCGGGCACGGCTGGATCAAGGTAAAGCCGAATGTTGCCCGGCTGGACGGCGCGTCGGTGGCCTTCGAAGACGGTACGCGCGAGCCCATCGACATAATCATCCATGCCACCGGCTACAAAACCAGCTTTCCCTTTCTGCCGTCCGAAGTCTTCGCGGTACGCGACGGGCGTGCCGACCTGTACCGCCGCATGCTGGTGCCGGACCATCCAGGCCTGTACCTGCTGGGGCTGGTGCAGCCTATCGGGCCCACGATTCCCTTGGTCGAGGTGCAGGGCCGTTGGCTGGCGTCGGTGCTGGCAGGAGACACGCGCCTGCCTGGCCGCGACGTGATGCAGCGCGAGATCGACGCGCACCATCGGCATCGGGCGGGCCGCTATGTAGAGTCGGCACGCTATACGCTGGAAGTGGACGGACGGGCATACCGCCGGCAATTGATGGACGATATGGCCCGCAAGCCGGCATCGGCATGAAGCGACGCCGCCGCGCGGTACAGTGGCCGGGTATGGCTACGCACCGCCACTCATTCATTCGGAAGGGCGCGTGGCTGTCAGCCCGGTGGGGGCGCCGTCGATCGCCGTCCAGCCACCATCGACGGCCAGCGAACTGCCCGTGATGTAGCTGGCCGCGTCCGATGCCAGGAAGGCCACGGCCGAGCCGACTTCGGACGCCTGCCCCCAGCGGTTGAATACGGTATGCGATGCGTAGGTATCGTAGATGTCGCGGCGTTCTTTCAGGGGAGCAGTCAGGCGGGTTTCGATGACGCCGGGCATGACGGCGTTGACGCGCACCCCATAGGCGCCGGCTTCGGCGGCAAAGCCCTTGATCATCTGCGCAATGCCGGCCTTGGATGCGGCGTAGATGCCCAGCCCCGGCTCGATGGTGACCGCGCGCATCGACGAGCACAGCACCAGGCTGCCGCTGCCTTGTTTCATCATCGGCGAGCCGAAGGCGCGCAGGAAACGGAACGCACCCTTCAGGTTCAGCGTCATGACCTGGTCGAACTCGTCTTCGCTGTAGTCGACGATCAGCTTGCGGATATTCAGCGCGGGCGTCGTGACCGCGATGTCGACGCGGCCATGTCCGGCCAGCGTGCGCGCCGCCAGGTCGGCGATGTCGGCGCCGCTGGCCCCGTCGGTGGTGTGCCATTCGGCCGAGCCCGATCGGGCGATCTGTGCGGCGGTGGCCTGCACGGCCGGTTCGTCGCGATCGGCACACACCACGTGCGCGCCCAGCGCACCCAGCGCGTGCGCCGAGGCCTGGCCGATGCCCGACCCGGCACCCAGCACGACGGCTATCCTGCCGGTCAGGTCGAAAAGTTGGCGATAGTTCTGCATGGTCGATACTCGTGTGGCGGATAGGGTAGAAGCGGGCGGCAGGCCAGCGCCTGGCCCGGTGGTTATCAGGGCTTCGGGGTAAAGAAGGAAACCCCGGTCATCAGCTGATTGCGCTGCGCCAACAGGTAGCCGGCTTCGCTGCTGCGGGCCAGGTACTGCGTCCACTCGGGGTCGGCCTGCAGCGCGGCCCGCTTGCGGGCACGGTCGGCGGCGTCTTCATAGACCCAGATATGCACATAGCTGTTGACGTCGCCCGTCTCGGTTTGCATGTAGGCCAAGGGGTCGCCCAGGTGGCGGCGTTGCACGTCGAAGCCGTGCTCGGCATACAGCGCCAGGTGTTTCTTGATCTTGCCGGGGTGGCAGGTGTAGGTTCTTACATCGTAAAGCATGAAGATGCTCCGGTTTTGGGAAATGAAAGAGATCCGCGCCGCCTACTGCAGGCGCGTTTCGGCGGTGGAGGTTGCCCGGGGCGCGGCTGCCCGGATCGCTTGCCAGACGTCGCGCAGCGCATACAGCGTCATCAGCAGGCCGGCAATCGGCAGGCAGGCGTAGGCCCAGGCCTGGGGCAGCTCCAGTACCGGCGTGGTGGCGGCGGTGCGGGCAACGAAACGGGTGCCATACACCAGCAGCACGCCGGCGAACAGCAGTCCGGTCAGCGCGACGATCAACTGGTGCAGCCGTTGCCCTGGCTTGCCGGCCAGGTAGTCGGGCAGCAAGGTAATGGCGAAGTGATCGCGTTCGCGCCAAAGTGCGCTGGCACCGATGAAGACCAGCCAGGCGAACAGAGTGGTCACGACTTCGTCGAACCAGTTCATGCTGAACAGGCCGGTGGCGCGGTTGACGATATTGACCGCCAGCAGCAGCGTCAGGCCGACCAGGCAGGCAATGGTGAAGACGCGCAGCAGTGTGCCCAAGGCGCGGTCCAGGCGGGTAAGCAGGGTGTCATTCATAGCAAGGTCCTTGGCAGCCACAGCGATACGGCGGGCCAATAGGCCACCATCAGGGTGATGGCCGCAATGGCGACCAGCAGCGGCCACAGTTCTGCCACGATCTCGCCCACCTTGACGCCCGACACACTGCTCACCGCGAACAGCAGAATGCCGACCGGCGGCGTCAGCAGCCCGATCATCGAGCACATCACCATCAACATGCCGAACTGCACCGGGTCCATGCCTATCTGGGTGATGACCGGCATGAAGATGGGCACCGTGATAATGATGACGGCCACGCCTTCCAGGAACAGGCCTACGGCGACCAGCACCAGGATGACCAGCGCGATGATTTCCCAGGGCACGGTCGACACCGACATGATGGCGTGGATCATGGCGTCGGGGATACGCTTGTGCACCAGGAACCAGGTCAGGAACCCGGCCGCGGCAATGATGAACAGTACGCGTATCGTGTGCTGTAGCGCGGTCCACAAGATGCCTGGCAGGTCGGACAGGCGGATCTCTTTGTAGACGAACAGCCCCAGTGCCAGGCAATAGAACACGGCCACGACGCCACCTTCGGTGGGCGTGAAGTAGCCGCTGGCCAGCCCGCCGATGATGATGACCGGCGCCAGCATGGGAAGCAGTGCGCCCATGAACGATTCGCGCAATTCGCGCAGGCTGGCGCGGCGTTCGACCGGATAGCGCCGGCGCCGCGAGATGAACCAGATTGCAATCATCAGGGCGGCGGCCAGCAACAGGCCGGGCACGATGCCGGCTATGAAAAGCTGCACGACCGACACGCCTGTCAGGCCGCCGAAGATCACCATGGGCACGCTGGGCGGGAAGACCGGCCCTATGGTGGCCGACGCGGCCGTGACCGCCGCCGAGAACTTGGGCTCGAAGCCCGCGTCGTTCATGGCCTTGATCTCGACCTGGCCCATGCCCGCGGCATCGCCCACGGCCGTGCCCGACATGCCCGAGAAGATCAGGCTGCCCACCACGTTCACTTGCGCCAGGCCGCCGGTGAAATGGCCCACCAGGGCGTGGGCGAAGCGGAATATGCGGTCGGTGATGCCGCCCGTGTTCATCAGCGATCCAGCCAGAATGAAGAACGGAATGGCCAGCAGCGTAAAGCCCGACGATGCGGAGAACATGCGTTGGGCAATCATGGTCAGGGCCTGCAGCTCGCCTGCCAGTATGTAGCTGAGGATTGCGGTGACGCCCAGTGCCACCGCGATGGGCACCCCGAACATGATGAGGGCCAGCAGCCCTCCCACGACGAATACGGCTTGCATAGAATTCTCTCTTTGTCGCCGCGTGGCGGGCCGGCGCCGAGCGCGCCGCCCGCGCTGCGCGAGCTTATTTCGCCAGCATGTCCAGGAAGGTCTTCATGTTGTCCTTGCCGGCGTAGTCGGCCACGCGGTCATAGGCGGGTTGCATGACAGCGCGGAACTTGGCGGTGTCCGGGCGCGTTACCGTGACGCCGGCCGCTTCGATCCTGGCGATTTCCGAGGCTTCCTGTTCGGCAACGAGCTTGCGCATCAGCAGGCCGGCGGACCGGCTTTCCTCGCGCAAGACGGCTTGTTGCTGCGGGGTCAGGCTTTCCCAGGTCGACCGGCTGATCACGTGCGTCATGCTGTTGTAGACGTGTTGTGTCAGGGCCAGGTTCTTCTGGACTTCGTAGAGCTTGAAGTGATAGATCACGCCGATGGGGTTTTCCTGGCCGTCGACGACACCCTGGTTCAGCGCCGCAACCAATTCCGGAAAGGCGATCTGCGTGGTCGAGGCGCCCGCCGCCTCAAGTGCCGCGATGATCTGCAGCTCGGGCGGCGTGCGCAGCTTCAGGCCCTTCATGTCGGCGGGGGTATTGATCGGGTGCTTCGAATTGGTAACGTTGCGAAAGCCGTATTCCCAGGTGGACAGCAGCACCAGGCCTTTTTTCTCGAGGCGCGGCGCCACCCAGTCATAGAAGGGGCCGTCCAGCACCCGATGCGCATCGGCGTAGCTGGCGAATGCATACGGCGTCATGACCGTGGCGAAAGCTTTCTCGTACTTGTCGAGGGCGCCCTGGGTGGGCAGGTTCATGTCTATGACGCCCATCGAAGTTTGTTCCAGCTGGTCCGGTGGCGAGCCCAATTGGTTGGCGGGATACAGCTCGATCAGCAATTCGCCGCCCGTGCGCGCCTCGACGTTTTTCTTGAACTGCAGCGCCGCGGTATGGGCGGGATGCGATTCGGCCGCGAAATGGGCCAGCTTGAGCGTGGTGGCAGCCTGTGCGCCAGCCAGCGCCGTCAGCGCCAGCCCCGCGGCCAGCATCAGCCGGGCCAGTGGGCGGTATGGGGTCTTGTGCATTGCAGTCTCCTTTTGTGGTGGATATGCCGCTTGCTGCGGCTTCTTGCCGCGGCCATGTGCATGGCGCGCGGACTGTTTACGCGGCGGCCCGCAAGGCGCGTTCGCGAAGTTCGCTCAGGGTGGCACGCGGGGTCAGGATCTCGGATTCGATCTCGAGCTCGATCAGCGCCGCGCCGGGGGCGGCCAGGGCCCGCTGCAAGGCTGGGGCGAACTCGGCGCCATGGGTCACCCGTTCGGCGTGCAGCCCGAACGACTGCGCGTACATCACGAAGTCGGGGTTGCTGAGATCCGTGCCGATCGGCCGGCCGGGATAGTTCGTTTCCTGGTGCATCCGGATCGTGCCGTACATGCCGTTGTTGAATACGATGAATACGATGGCCAGCCCATGGCGGTGCACGGTAGCCAGCTCTTGCGAGGTCATCAGAAAGCAGCCGTCGCCCGCCAGGCACACCACCTGGCGATCGGGATGGTGCAATTTGGCGGCGATGGCGGCCGGCACGCCGTAGCCCATGGCGCCGCTGGTGGGAGCCAGCTGGCTATGCGGATGCGAGAACTGGTAGTAGCGGTGCGCCCAGGCGCTGTAGTTGCCGGCGCCGTTGGTCAGGATCGCATCGGCCGCCAGTGTGTTGCGCAAGGTGATCATGACCTCGGCCGGATCCAGGCGTGCCTTGCGGGGCGCCGGGGCCACATAGCGTTCGTAGTTGGCGCGCAGCGTTTCGCGCCAGGCCCGCCGTGGCGCCGGATCGAGCGCAGGCAGCGCCGCCGCGGCCTGCGCGAAGGCGTTCATGTGGCTTTGCACCTGGACTTCCGCCTGATACACGCGGCCCAGTTCTTCGGCCGCCGCCAGCACATGTACCAGCCGCTGGCGCGGCACCGGGACTTCCAGCAAGGTATAGCCGCTGGTGACAATTTCACCAAGCCGCGTGCCGACGGCGATCAGCAGATCGGCGTCGCGCACGGCCTGGGCAAGGGCGGGGTTGACCCCGATGCCCAACTCGCCCACGTATAGCGGGTGGCGATTGTCGAACAGGTCTTGTCGGCGGAAGGCGCAGGCGACCGGCAAGCCGTTTTGCGTGGCAAAGTGTGTGATGGCCTGGCGCCCGGACGCCCCCCAGCCCGTGCCGCCCAGCAGCATCAGCGGACGCTGGGCCTGGGCCAGGCAGGCATGCAGGCGCTGCATCGCCTGGGGCGCCGGGTGTGCCTCGGGTACGGTGACCATGGCGGTATCGGCCGAGAACGCCGATTCCGTCAGCATGTCTTCAGGCAGCGCCAGCACCACAGGCCCGGGCCGCCCCGATTGCGCAACCGCGAACGCGCGGGCCATGAATTCGGGCACGCGTGCGGCCTCGTCGACCTGCGCCACCCATTTCACAAACGGTCCGAACATGCGCCGGTAGTCGATCTCCTGGAAGGCCTCGCGCTCGATCATGTCG
>DASPIV010000218.1:0-16679 GCA_035628955.1 Bordetella sp. | reverse complement strand
GCCCCCCACGTTATGGACACCGAGCGAGACATACCGCCTGCCGCGGCCCCTGGAGCCAGCTTATCGGACCTGGCCGTTGTGCCCTTGCCGGATCTGCCGGCCGGGATTCGAGAATTTCTGTATGAGGATTTGCTGAATTCGCTGCCGGCGGCGATCTATACAACCGACGCCGCTGGCCGCCTTACGTTCTATAACGAGGCCGCCGTAGCTTTCTCGGGGCGCCGCCCTACCCTGGGATCGGACGAATGGTGCGTTACCTGGCGGCTGTACCATCTTGATGGGCGTCCAATGCCGCATGATCAATGCCCTATGGCGGTGGCCCTGCGAGAAAATCGGGAAGTACGTGGCGTCGAGGCGATCGCCGAGCGTCCTGACGGCTCGAGAATCGTGTTCCAGCCTTATCCAACCCCCTTGCGCGATGCCGATGGCAACGTGGTTGGCGGGATCAACATGCTAGTCGACGTTACCGAACGCAAACAAGGGGAAGAACGGCAGCGCCTGCTGCTGCACGAGGTGAACCATCGTGCCAACAACTTGCTCTCGGTGATGCAATCGTTCGTCACGCTCACCCAGGCAGCGGACGTGTCCAGCTATCGCGATGTCCTGGATGGGCGATTGCGGGCACTTGCCGTCGCTCACAGCCTGTTGGCCGAAAGTCGTTGGCACGGAGCCGACCTGGCACGCCTGATCAGCGAAGAATTGGCGCCCTACATGGAAGCCGGTGAAAGCGGCGTGTGGTTGCAGGGATCGACGATCCCGCTTATTCCAGCCGCCGCACAGTCCCTGGCCATGATCATTCACGAATTGGCAACCAACGCCGTCAAATATGGAGCCTTGTCGGTTCAAGGCGGCAAGCTGAACGTGCAATGGCATCCAGAGGGCAACAATGTAACGCTGCGCTGGACTGAAGCGGGAGGGCCCGCGGTGCGGCAGCCAACCCGCACAGGCCTGGGATCGTCCGTTATTGAACGCTGCGCCGCGCAGCTAGGTGGGTCATTGTCCCGCCAGTGGCCTGCCGAAGGACTGAAGGTCGAGCTGTGTTGGCCATTGCAGCCGTCCCAGCCAGCACCTGCTGGTTAAACGGCTTTGTCCATCGCCCGGAGCCTGCCGAGCGCCTTGCGCAGTTCTTTCACCTGGAAAGGTTTGCCCAGCACCTGTGAATCCGGGTAGGCCTCTACGGGCTGCGCACCATAACCCGTCAAGAACAGAAACGGAATGCCCTTGGCTGAAAGGGCAGTTGCCACCTGGTCCACCCGTTCGCCGGCCAGATTCATGTCCAGGATCGCCGCCTCGATGGTGGCATCCCGTTCGATCAAGTGCAACGCATCGCGCACCGTGCCGGCTGGACCCAGCACCAGGCACCCGAAGTCAATTAAATGGGCCTCGATCAGCATGGCCACTATCGCTTCGTCTTCAACGACAAGGACGCGGTACCCATCGAAAGATACCGGATCAGCCTGAGTCGCCATAGTGTGAATCTCCTGTGTCGTCTGTCTGCGATCAGCATTGTAGGCGGACAAGGCCGCCGCAGTGCCCGGGCACGCCATTTGCTGAAGCGTCTTGCCCCATCTGGGGCCCCATCCTTTTTCCCGGAGAAAAACAATGGCCAAGACGCACACCAGTAATGCGCAGCAAACCAACGACCTGCTCTACCAGGCGCTCGAGACCGAGCTTGGGGGAATGAAGGTATACGAAGCGGCAATCAGTTGCGCCATTAACGACGACCTGAAGAAAGAATGGGAAAGCTACCTGGACGAGACGACCACTCATCGCCAGGTGCTGCTGACGGTCTTCGAGCAGCTTGGCCTGGATCCGCAGGCCAAGGTCCCCTCGCGCGAGATCGTCGCCCACCACGGGCAGTCGCTCGTCAAGGCCATAGAGCTTGCCAAGGCGCAAGGCGACCCCGCCGCCGCGCAGATCGTGGCGGCGGAATGTGTCGTACTGGCCGAAACGAAAGACCACCAGAACTGGGAGCTTATCGGCATGTTGGCCGAGAAGACCTCAGGCACGCAGGCAAAGGTGTTGCAGCAGGCGTTCGAGGCGGTGGAAAAAGACGAAGACCACCACCTGTACCACACCAAAGGCTGGACCCGCGAACTCTGGATCGAAGCGCTGGGCCTGCCGGCCGTGCTGCCCCCGCCCGAGGAAGTCAAGAAAGTGGAAACCGCGATCGGCGCCTCGCGCGCCGAGCAGGCGCGCGACACCATGCTGCGCGGCAAGCACTGAAATCCGCCGGATGCTGCCGGGGCCACCCGCCCCACGGTGGCCCGGCAGTGGCCGGATCGGCCCGTGCGGTAACATGCCTAGCGTCTGAGACCTCGAGTTCCGCATGGACGCTTATATCGACAAAATCGGCCAGTTCATCCAGGCCCATCACGACTGGGCCGGGCCGATCACCTTCCTGCTGACGCTGGGCGAATCGCTGATCTTCCTGGGCCTGTTCATTCCCGCCACGGCGCTGATGCTGCTGACCGGCGGGCTGATCGGGGCCGGCACGCTGTCGCCCTGGAATGTGCTGGCCTGGGGCATCGCAGGGGCCATCGTGGGAGACGCCTTGTCATATGGCCTGGGCCGCTGGCTGGGCCCCGGGCTGCTGCGCCGCTGGCCATTCAGCACGCAGCGTACTGCCGTGGCCCGCGCCCGGCTGTTCTTCTACCGCTACGGCTTCGCTTCGGTGCTGATCGGCCGCTTCCTGGGGCCCATCCGTTCCACCATCCCGACCGTGGCGGGCATCATGGGCATGAGCCAGGTCCGTTTCCAGACGGCCAATGTGCTGTCGGCGCTGGTCTGGCTTCCGCTGATGCTGGCGCCCGGCTTCATCACGGCACGCAGTGTCGATGCCATGGAAGGCAGCGGCCAGATCGGCCTGCTGGCGGGCACGGCCGCGTCCGTGCTGGTCGGCGTCTGGCTGCTGGTGGCGTTCATGCGCAAGCGCCGCCAGCCCGAACGCAGCCGGGATCAGCGCAGCCGCTGACCCACGTGACAGCCGGAGCATCGCATGATCTACCGCGTTCTGGCCGATCTTGTGTTGCTGGCCCATGCCGCCTTCGTGCTGTTCGTGGCGCTGGGCGGCTTGCTGGTGCTGTGGAAACGCTGGGTGATGCCCTGGCATCTGGCTGCGCTGGCATGGGGCGCCACCATCGTGGGCATGGGATGGATCTGCCCGCTGACGCCCCTGGAAAACGGCTTGCGGCAATTGGCCGGCCAGGAAGGCTACGCAGGCGGGTTCATTGAACACTATGTGTTCGGCCTGATTTATCCCGATGGGCTGACGCGGCCGCTACAGATGGCCCTGGCCGGCCTGCTGGTGACCGGCAATGCCGTCGTCTATGCCATCGTGTATCGCGGCCGTGGACGCCGATGACGACGGATGCCCTGCGGACGGCGCCAAAGTCATCGGCGGTGCCAGCTGAATTGCGGACCGGCATGCAGGCGTTGAAAGGCATCTTCGTGCTCGATGATTGCCAGCCTCATTTTGGCTGAATACCTGACGGGAACATTCGCCCCCTGCTTCAGCCATTCGGTCGCGCGCTTCTTGAAAAGCTGCTCGATATAGACATCCCTGCCGGTGGGTGCGCCCGCGGACGGGTTCAACCGCACGCGCAGCTGATACCACTGGTCGTACTCGCCGCCTTGCTGACCGCAATTCTCGGCCACCAGAATAGTGCCGGACGTAGGCACGCCGGTTTTAAAAAGGTGCTCGGAGATGAAATCCACGATCAGCGAGCGCAACTGAAAGAACATGACGCCGACAAAGAAACAGACCAGAATGATCTTGTAAGCATGCTCGTTGCCAAAGAAGTTGCTGATCGACGCCAGCATGCCGACGTAGACCAGAAAGCACACCACCGACCCGATCATCAGGACATAGCCCACGAAGCCTGCCAGGAAGTAATAGATCATGCGCTGCGCCTGCTTGAATCGGACATGTGCAAAGCCGGCTTCAGGCCGCCAGGACCAGCACTTTCTTCTGATCCATCTTCAGGTACATGCCCAGCGTGTTCCAGAAATTCTGCAAAGCCAGGCACAGCCAGCGTATGACGAATCCGCCGCAGGCGATGACCGTGAATGAAAACAGCGCGATGGTGGTCCCCAGCATGAACAGTGTGCCCGTGGCCAGGCCCAGTACGCCCGAAGGCAGGTCGATCGTCAGTGGCGCAACCGAAAAAATATTGTGCGCAGGCTTGCGTTGAATAAAAACGTTGGTGGTCGGCAGCTTCATGCAGCTGAGCATGTCGTTCTTGGATACGCCCGTCATGTACGGGCCCAATCCTATGCTGCGTCCGCTACCCATGCATCCCCAAAACGGCATATCGGTCTCCTTGGAAAATCAAGCGCTGCGTAATTCAGCCTCGAACAATTCATCGTCACGCTCGACTGCACCGGGACGGCGTTTGATTTCGTCCGAGTCGAGCACGGCCCGATGGAATCGGGTCTGGTTCAGGGTTACTTCCCCCAGGTTGCACTGCTTCAATCCGGCATAAGAAAAATCGGCGTACTGCATATCGCAGGCAACGAAGCCGCACCGTTCGAAGGCTGCGCGATTGAAAACCCCCATGCCCAGTTCCGCACCGGTGAAATCGCAACCGGTTACCAGGGCGTTGTTCCAAAGGCTTTGGTTCAGCGTGGCGCCGTTGAACCTGCAGTTTTCGACCGTAGCGCCCACGAACAGGGCGTTGCGCATCTCGGCGGCGGTGAAGTTCACATTGGCCAGGCTCGCCTCGCTGAAATTACACATCGCCAACCGGCAACCCGAAAAATCCACATCCACCAGTTCCGCTTCGTTGAACTGCGTTTCCGACAGGTCTTGTCCGGAAAATACCTGGCCGGAAAGCGTACAGCCGGAAAGCGCCATTTCGCGCATCACGGCGCCCGCAAAGATGGTTTCCCGCAGGTCCAGTTCATGCAGCGTCGATTTCGACAGGTCGGCATCCGTGAAGTCGGCACGTTCGAAGCGCGTGCTGAATACGTTCGCCTCTACTAGCGCAACACCGCGCAGCACCGCATCGGAAAAATCGCAATCGGAAAGATCGGTCTTCTCCAGCCGGCACGCTCGCAGCGTTGCATGCTGGCATACGGTATCGTCGAGCGTGGCTTCGGACAGGTCGCATCCATCGAGCACGGCATGATTGAACCGGCATTCGATGAATTTCGTGTGGCTCAGATCCGCATTTTCAAAGAAGGCGTGATCGAAATTGCAGTTCATGAAAATGGATTCGCGCAGGCTGCTGCGCCGAACACACACCAAGGAAAAATCGACCCGATCAAAGATCATGCCGGGCAGATCTTCACCATCGAAGACTTCACCACGCAAATCCAGGCCGCTTATCCGTTCCAGCGTATGTGCATTCTTCAACACCTGAGCCTTGCTCATGCCATGCCCCCCAGCCGTGCCGTACCCGTGCTTCGATAGGGCGCCAGGCGCGTACGGCGCACATATGCACCCTCGACCCGCGTAGAAGCATCCAGCAGGGTCTCTGACATATCGGCGCGAAAAAAATTGCAATCGGAAAGATTGGCGCCCACCAGGCTGGCCTTCTGGAAATTGGCCTGCATCAAGTTGCAGCCGGACATATCCACCAGGTCGAGCTGCGCCCGCACGAACAAAGACTGCGGCGCGGCGACTTTACTGAAGCGGCAATTGACGAAGCGGCCCTGGGAAAAATCACACTGCTCCAGCCGGGAAGCTTCGAAAACAACGTTCTCGAAACCGATTGCCCGGAACATCGTCTGGTGGAATTGGTCGTCGTTGAACCAGCAGTCGGCCAGCGACACGTCATCGGAAAAAACGCATTTGCTCAGTATCGAGCCGGTCAGGCGCCAGTGCTGCAGGCGGGTCCCGGACAGCGAGCAGGCATGCATGAGGCTGTCGGCAATATGCAGGTTGTCGATGCTGGCACTTTCGAAGCTGACCTTGTTCAGCGACGAGTCGGCGATTGCCACATCGGCCCATGACAGGTTTTCGAAGGTCAGGTTCTGCAGCTTCATGTCCTTCAGCGCGCAGTGCCGGAACTCCGAATCATGCATGGTGAAATCCTCTATCACGCCGGAATCGAAACTGCAGTGTTCGAAGACCGCGCGCACTTCACAGATGAGGTTCGCCAGGTTCGCGCTGCCGAAAGAGGTGTTCATGAATACGGCTTCGCCGATGTTGGCGCGGGTAATTACCGCTCCATCCAGCCGGCAATCCACGAAGGTGCCGCGCGCCAACACGGTTTCATCGAACTTTGCACCCGCCAGGTTCGCACCGGTGAAATCGGCATTCTCCAGCCAGGTCCGGGAAAAATCGGCGCCTGGAAGATCCATGCCCGACAGGTCGGCGCCGGTCAGGTCCAAGTCCGACAATCGCTTGTTCAGGCGATATTTCTTTAGCACCTGCTCGCGGATTTCGAGCGCGCGATGCTGTCCGACACGGGCCACGCCCTGCTGGAAGTGCACCGAATAGAGATAAAGCTGCTTCACGCCGCGCTTGCTGTAGTCATACATTTGCCGCGGCGTGATGCCTGCCTTCCCGTCATCCGCGAGTGAAGCTCGCAGCGCCTGGCGCGATTGGGCCTTGCGCACGCTGTCGAAGATCGCGTTCAGGTCGGGGGGGCCCTTCTGGGGCAGCGTCAGCCTGTCCGGCGACGACGAAACACCGGCAATAGCGTCCAGCAATACCTCTTTGTTCGGCAGGTTCGTCTGCCGCAGTTCGCGTCCGGCGCCGTCAAATGCCTCCTGCCGTTCGCGCTGCAGGCGTATCAGTGTCTCGTCGTGCATCTTCTGATGCTGCTCGGCCACTTCGGCCAGGTTGTCCAGAGTCATGGGCTTCACGGGGCCGATAAATCCACCCAGTGGATATGCCCCCGTGTCGCGCTGCAAGCGGTCGGCAAGCTTGGACATCAGCGGCCGATTGTCCAGCGGTATGTCTTCGAGCCAGGGGGCCAGCATCTCCGCCGGCATCAGATCGCCATCCCGGAATGCATCGAGCGCGGCGGTGTCGATACTGGTGCGCCGCGCATAGATGTGCCTGTAGTGCTCCAGCGAACGCTCCTGGCCGCTGCGCTCCAGCGCGCCCATGATTCCGCTGACATCGAACGCATCGTCTTCGGTGATGGAAGTCTGTCCGTGAAAAAGCAGTATGTAGCTCGTGCGGTGCGGCAGGAACCAGACCGTGGTGGGCCGCAACGGCACTTCGTCGAGCTGTTCCGCGCCGGTGCGCTGGATAAAGCAGCGCGCGTGCAGCGACGGCAATGTGCCCGCCCAGCAATGGTGTTCCGGATGCATGTTCCAGAATTCGAACGACTCGTCCATGGACAAAGCAATGCGGTCGTGCCAGATCTGGTCGTCGGGCGCGGCGTTGAACGCCGAGAATTGCAGGTCGTCGAAGAACCCCGAGCCTACCGTGTTGACCCATTCTTCATCACAGGTGCCCAGCTTTTCCAGGCGCTTGGGCCAGTCTGGCCGGACCAGCCCGAAATTGTGCGGGGATACCCGCTGGCCGCGCGCCTGGATGCGTTCGGCGGGTGCCTCGAGATTGGGCAACCGGATTGCCGGCGTGCCGTTCACGTCGACTTCGTCCGAGCCCGTGCCCAGGGGATTGTCGGGCACGGTGCCGCCACCGAAAGAATTGGCCCAGGTCAGGGGCATTGCCTCGAATGGCTGGGGGTCGGAAATGCGGTTTCCCAGCCAGTAGCGCTCTCCGAAAACCAGGCCGTCCTTGCGTTTGTTTCCCACCCGCACGCTGACCATGCATTTCGTGTTGTCCGCCTGGTGCGCGGTATAGGCATGCCCGCTGACCAGGTATTCCGGGTGCGGCTTGGGCATGACCATGTCCATCATCTCGTCGGCGTCGAGTTCAGGCAACACATCGTGCACCAGAAAATGCTCGGCCTGCAGCCGGGGGCCGTCGGGATCGTGCCGGACCAGCACCGCGATGGACACCGACAGGTATATTCCGCCACGCCACCGGTACGGGCGCGGCATCACCGTCATTCGGAGCGGCTTGATGATTTTCATGGGCCCTTGTTCTTTTTCTTTACTTTGCTCGCAATACCCTTGGCAAGATTGCCCAGTTTGCCGGCGGCGCTTTTTACCGCGGGCGACGGGTTGCCGCCCAGGAACTGCAGGCCCCGGGCAATATGGATTCGTACCAATGCCCGGTCAATCGCGGCATGCGATCTCTGGAATTGTTTCTGCGCCGCCCCCATGGAAGCCCCCACCAGATAGAGGTCGCGCGTTGCCACGGTGGTCTTCACCACGCCCAGCGATGAGATGAATCCGTACGCGGAAGCTGTCGCGATCGATCCGGCAAGCGACAAGCCCGAGAATGTGAACGGGTTGGGCGAGTACATTTCGTACCCTTTCAAGTAGAAATTCATGCCCACGGGCGACTCGGAGATGTCCGTGCTGGCCTCGGCATGGTATTTCTGGCAATTGATGGTCAATTCATTCGCGGTGGTCTGGACAAAGGCGCCATCGATGTTCCACCAGGTCTCGCCTTTTACCGTCTGGGTTTCGGTACTCAGGTTGGTTTCAATGACCACGCCCTGCACCATGGCCTTCAGATAGCCCATGATGTCGAAACCCGACACACCGTCAAAACTGGCGGGATTGCTGATCAACGCCTCGGAAGCGGCGGCGGTGGCGGCGGACTCTGCCGCCATTTCGGGGCTGGCTCCATTGTCGAGCGCTTCCTGTGCCTTGCTTTCGGCGGTGGCTCGGTCCGCCCCCGCCGACTCGGCGGCATCGCCCGCCGAGTCGACCGCCAGCTTGGCCTGTTGGCTGGGGCTCATGCCTTCACTGCCTTGGTGCACGGCTTCGCGGGCATTATTGCCGGCGACGCTGGGGTCGGCCACGGTGCGGCCAACCAGGTCCGAGGCCACGGTACTCATGTTGGCGTTCGGATCGGTCGACATGACGTTATGTGCCGTCTCGCTGACCGCCTCTGCCGTGACCGGATCTATGTTGTACTTTTCCCAGATAGGGGCCACCGACGCGTCGAAATTGTCGATGGTCAGATCGGGAACCGACTGGATAGCCTTGACGGCGGCCTCCGCGTCCGAGCCTGGCAAGGGAACAAAACCGGACATCAGGGCACCTGTGTGGTTGAGCTTTGCACTTTTCCTTTACCCATCAGGCTGGTCTGCAACAGAAAGCCGCGATGGTTCTTGCTGTCTTCGATCGACTTGTTGTACAGGACAATGTCGTTGTCGAATCCCGCCATATACAGGCGCCCCAGAGTGCCGGTCAGCAGGTATCCGGAATAAACATGCCACTCGCCGCCGTATTTCAGGCTGCCGCCATACAGCGAAAATGAGGTGTACAGGGTGGCGTCATACGAGCCGTTGTATATGCCGATGCCCTTGCCGGAATGGAAGCGGAAATTCAACAACGACTGGTCCGAGTAGGTCTTCATCGTGGAACTGCAGTTGATGTGTATGTTCTTGCCGGGCAGGTCATAAGTCACCGTGTCGCTGTGCGAATGAATCACACTGCCGGTGACGTTCAGCGTCTGGGTGTCCTTGAAGTCGTAAGTGACCGCGCCGCGCACCAGGCGGACCAGATACCCCAGGATGGAAAAAGTACTGGGCGACGATGAAGCGCTGGTTGCCGCGGACTGGCCTGCGGCCGCGCCGGCAGCCGCGGGGCTGACGCCCTGGTCCATATATTCCTTGATGTTCGTACGAAGGTCGGCCGCAGACTGCGTTTCCATCACGCCCGTCTCGTCCAGCACTGACTTGGCTTCCTGGTACGCGATAGCCTCTTGCTGCGCCCTGCTCAGGCCGGACTGGCCCTCCAGCCTGCCCGCCACCTTGTTCCGGATGCGATCGCTTATTGTGCTGGGACTGGAAACCGTCTTCGCCGTAAGGTCCTGGGCAATCGCCTGGGCATTGGCGGGATCTCTTTCCGCCATGACCTCGATGGCCCTGGCGGTCGAGGCGGCAGTCACCGGGTCGCCCGAATACCCCAGAAGCTGGCTCTTGACGTAGTCGAAGCGCGCATCCGGATTACCCCCCGGATGCGCGGCCATGTAGTCGCCGACATTGGACACGACGTTTGCGGCGTCAGAGCCCGGCTGAATGTTGTAATCGCACATGGGTCAGCCTCCCGAGAGGATCAGCCAGATGACGGTAGCCCCCAGGGAAACCATGTTGGCTGACTTTTCCCACTTGGATCTGTCGTTATCCAGGCTGACCAGCCCGCCGCCGTGCCGGCCCGTTCCGTAGTGCGACATCTGCGCGGCGGTGCCTATGCGGGCGCCGCCCACGCTGGCATTGCCGGCCGAGAAATCTCCCGAGACGATGAGCGCCGACCGATTTTTCCACGGGGTCTGCAGCATCGTATATGTCCCGCTGGACACATTCACGTAGCGGCTCATCTTCTTTGCGGCGTGGACGGTATTTTTCTCTTCGTCCGCATTGACCGCAATCGTGCCCGCCTTCAGATGGACGTCGGTCGCATTGATCGTGACGTTGCCCTTGTGGTTGTATTGCGTGGCGCCGGTCGTGTATTTTATGTAGGAGTCGAGCAAATCCACCCTGACAAAATCGTGAACCGTCAGGTTGAAGTCTTGCGATACTTCGAAACCGGCGGGGATCAGCTTGCCCCCGCTTGCCGCATTCACGCCCGCGGCCAGGGCCTGCGCCGCCACTTCGGGGCTGGCCGGCGGCCGGGCGGAGCTTTCCAGATTCAGGTTCAGGACAGAAAAACTGCGGCCGCTGAGCACATCCGACATTTTTGTCAGCATGGCATTTTCGGGCTCGGACACAGTCACGCCGTTGCTTTCGGCCAGCCTGTCTACGTCCGACATGGACGGCGTGGTTGGCGTGCTTCCCGGGCCTGGCTGCCCTTGATAGCCCAGCAGTTCGTCGGTAAGTTCGCTCAGCGTTTTAGTCATGCCGTACCTGTATGTCTACCAAGCCAGATCGCACGAACATCGAGATACAGGCGGGCTTAGCCGACATTGCCATCGATCACGATCTTGACATCGCCGACGATTTTTGACTTGTAGGCTCCTTGGAGCGAATGATCGATGTCGCCGATTTCCGTCAGCTTCTGCACGCCATCCTGCGTGGCCGTCAGCGTGCCTTTTGTCGTCGTTTCCACATCGCCTGTTGTTTTCTTGATGACCACCCCTTCAATGGTTCTGTTGTAGGGCCCCATATTGGTAGTCGTCTGCCCGACGAGCGTCAGATCGGTGGTCTTCTTGACGTGCGCTCTTAACGAGCCCGCGGTAATGCTGTACAGGCCGCAGACATCGACGGTGTAATTCGCGCCGATAGTGTGATCATGGTTGTTCACCACTTCATCGCACATGTCCTTCTGCGCGCGCATGTGCACTCGTTCGCAGCCCAGCGCGTCTTCGAAGATCATCTTGTTGCACATCGACGGGTCGCCATATACCGACTGGCTGCGGAACCCGCTTTGCGTGGCGCTGGCAGGCAGTTCCACCGGCGGCATGTTATTGGCGTTGTAGACACGCCCCAGCACCAGCGGACGGTCGGGGCAGCCGCCGATGAAGTCGACCACCACTTCGTCGTTGATGCGCGGCAGTTGCAGGCCGCCGAAGCCGCCCCCGGCCCATGGACTGGATACGCGCACCCAGCAGGAGCTGCTTTCGTTCTTCTGGCCGTAGCGGTCCCAATGGAACTGGATCTTGATGCGGCCGTATTTGTCGGTCCAGATCTCCTTGCCGGCGGGCCCCACCACTCGGGCCGTCTGCGGGCCGTGGGTGCGCGGAATGGGCGTGACGCGTGGCGCGCGATATTGCACGCTGGACGGCAGTGCCGAGAAGGACTCTTCGTAGAATTCTTCCGAGCCGCTGTTGGTGGAATAGCCGCCCACGCTCATGCGGTAATTCACCGATACCACCAGGTATTCGCGGTTCTCGGCCTTGCGCGGATGGTTCTTCAAGGTGAACAGATGCCCGGGCGCCATGCCGCGGGCATTGCTCAGGCCCAGGTCCTGTTCCTGGATACTTTGCAATTCTTCCAGGCGCACGCGCGCATACTGTTCGCCGTGCTGGGCTTCCTGGAAGCCGCCCTGCCATTCGAACATTTCCAGGTTGCCGGGCTCGGAGCCGCCGGCCCGCTTGGACATGGCGTCCAGGCTGGCGCCGGGCTTGGTGAAATCGTAGTCCACCGTGGCATAGCCGTCGGGCGTGACCTGGGCCGAGATTTCCCACATCGATATGTATTCTTCCTGCGGTGTCGATACACGGTCGGGGCCGTAATAGGGAATGGTCTCGTAGCCCGGCACCGGCGCATGCGAAGCGATGTCGTCGGTCATGACCAGCGTGTGCTGGCCCTTGTCGTGCTTGAAGTAGTAGTAGATGCCCTCGTGTTCCATCAGGCGGCTGATGAAGGCAAAGTCGGTTTCCTGGTACTGCACGCAGTATTCCCACGAGCGATAGCTGCCCGTGAGTTTCATCTCGAAGGGATACCCGTATTCCCCCAGCACTTCTTTGATGATGTCGGGAATGCTCTTTTGCTGGAAGATCTTGTTGTCCGAGGTCTGCGTCAGGTACCACAGCCAGGGTTTCACCGTGGCCTTGTAGATATAGTTGCGCGATGTGCTGCTTTCGCGTCCCACCATCACGCAGCGCACAATCTGCCCGCTCAGGTAGCGAGTCTGGGATGTCGTGGCGATTTCCAGCGTCAGCGGCTTGCCCAGCAATTGCTTCAAGTCCAGATTGAAATTGTTGGCCAGCAATTCGACTTCGAATTCAAACAACTGCGACAGGCCTTCATGGCCTGTCATCTGCTTGAATGTCAGGGTGCCTTCCAGGGGAGTATGGGCAATGATGGGACGGGACTGGATGAAGCTTGGAATATCCACAAATACTCTCCCGAGACTATCTTTCACGGTAAGTGCAGGACTACCCTGCCGATGTTCATACGAGTGTCATGCTGCCTGGATACACTGCGCCGATTAGGGATTACCCGGGCAAACTACTTGAAGAAAAAAAGTGCCTCAAGGCGGTTTTCCCTAATAGATGCAACAAATCTATAACTGCCACATCACACCCGTGAATTGCCTTGCCTGATCGCGATGCCGTGGCATGGCGTCCCGCCCGCCTGCTGCCGCTTCTGCAGCCGGCACCCGCAATTTATTGTTACCAGAAACCGGGGCCACGTTCCTGCTACAGTGTCCGCCGTTCCAGTCTTTCCGGTGCCGCCGGCGCCATTGCCGTGTCCACGCCCCGTTCGTCCCCTGCCCCGTTTGTCGTGCTGGACGCCTGCGTCCTGATGTCGGGCATCATGCGCCGCCTGATGCTGCGCCTGGCTGCCGATGGCGTGTATCAACCGGTATGGACCGAGCGTATCGGCGAGGAATGGCGGCGCAATGCCGCCCGGCTATGGGCGATTCCACCCGAAGTGCTGCAGGAACAATGGGCTGGAATGAACCAGCTCTTTCCAGAGGCCGCCGAGTTGGACACGCAGGCATACGAAGCCGGGTTGCGCTATAGCGACCCCAAAGATTTCCACGTGATCGCGGCCGGCCTGGCGCGGCGCGCGCGCTGCGGCCTGCAGCAGCCACCCCAGGTGCTGGTGGCCACCTGGAACCTGAAGGACTTCAATCGTTCGGAATTGCGACGCCAGGGGCTGGATGCGCTCAACCCCGACCGGCTGCTGTCGCTATGGTGGCAGGCCGATGCCAGCCGGCTGCAGCAGGCCATCCAGGCGGTGCCCGACGACTACATCGCCCTGGGCCGCGAGCCGGAGCCGCTGGCCGACACGCTGCACCGCGAACGCCTGTATCGCCTGAAGGCGCTGGTGGCGCGCGACGGACTATGATCCTGGCCGGCACAAAAACGGATTGGCACCCGATCCGATGGCTATCGCGGCGGCGGGGGCAGTAGCCGGGGCGGCGGCGCGTCCGGAAGCTAGTAGCGCCGAGGGCCCTGGCCCGGATCAGTGGTCATGATTGCTGGCGGCGAAGCCGGCGGCGTTGAGTATGTCGATGACTTCCTGGATATGTTCGGGGCCGCGCGTCTGCAGCACGAAATCGACCTCGACATTGCGCACCGGCAGCGCCGTGAACGCGCGCTGGTGATGGACTTCAGTGATGTTGGCCTGGGCATCGGCAATCAGCTTGGTGGCATGCGCCAGGGCGCCCGGCAAGTCGCGCAGGTCGACCCGGATGCGCGCCAGGCGACCCGCCCGCACCATCCCGCGTTCGATCAGCTCACCCAGCATCAGGGGGTCGATATTGCCGCCAGTAAGCACCAGGGCTACGCGCTTGCCGCGGAAACGGTTGCGGCCGGCAGCCTGGTCGTGCAGCAGCGCCGCCAGTCCGGCGGCGCCTGCGCCTTCGACGACGGTTTTCTCGATTTCGAGCAGTACCACAATGGCGTGCTCGATATCGCTTTCGCTGACCAGCTCGATGCGATCGACCAGCCGGCGCACGATGTCCTGTGTAATGACGCCGGGCGATTTGACGGCAATGCCCTCGGCAATGGTGTAGTGGCCGGGCGCCATGGCTACGCCCTGCGCCGCCGCGTACATGGCCGGAAAGCGTTCGGTCTGCACGCCCACGATCTCGATGCCGGGCTTGATGGCGCGTGCCGCGGTGGCAATGCCGCCGATCAGCCCGCCCCCGCCGATGGCGATGACCATGCTGTCGAGACCGGGCTGGTCTTCCAGCATTTCGAGTGCCAGCGTGCCCTGCCCCGCGATGATGGCGGCATCGTCGTAGGGATGGATCATGACCAGCCCCCGTTCGCTGGCCAATTGGTAGCCATGCACCTGCGCATCGTCGAATGTATCGCCGTGCAGCACGACGTTGGCGCCAAAACGGCGGGTATTGGCCACTTTGACCGTGGGCGTGAAGCGCGGCATCACGATGACCGCCGGCACGCCCATGCGCTGTGCATGGTAGGCCACGCCCTGGGCGTGATTGCCGGCCGACACGGCGATAACGCCCTTGGCACGCTCTTCGGGCGCCAGTGCCAGCATGCGGTTGAGCGCGCCGCGCTCTTTGAACGAGGCGGTGAACTGCAGGTTCTCGAACTTCAGCCAGATCTCGGCGCCAAGGATATCGGACAGCGTACGAGAATGCGTGAACGGGGTCTTGAGCACCTGGCCCTGCAAGCGGGCACGGGCGGCTTGAATGGCGGCGAGATCGATCACGGTCGGGTCCTGTAGAAAGGCATGCTTGGCGGCGTCAGCGGGCGGCGGCGTTCAGCGCACCGGCAGGAAGTTGAAGAACAACAACCCCTGCGCATAGTTGATGCCCACGCGCCGGGCGTTTTCACCCAGCAGGTTGGCGATCAGGTCCAGCCGGCCGATGATGGCGCCGAACTCGCGCTCGAAGCTCAGGTTGGTGGCCGTGGGCGAGATTTCGTTGGCCAGCAACAGGGGCTCACCGCGCGCGTCGCGGCGCGAAGCCAGCAGCCAGGCGGCCGCCTCGACGTTGCGGGCTGCATTGTAGATCCGCTGGCCGTCCAGCACATCAGACAAATACATGCGGGTCTTGCCATTATGGGCGGCGATAAGGGTATCGGCCAGGCCGTAGATGAATGCCGCGACACGGTCGCGCGGAAACGCCGGATCGAGCGAGACGGCCAGTATCTGGATATCGCGCAGGCCATGCAGGCCGGGCGGCGGAGTCCGGTTTTCTATCATGGTGCGGACCCGGGCCACGGCGGTGGGCTGGTCGGGCATGCCCGCCTTGCGCCACTCGCGCGGATTGCGTCGATAGAGCTTGTCCAGCAGGATATACAGGCTATTGAGGTTGTCGCGGATTTCCAGCGTGACCGTGCGATTGAAGTCGGTCTGTGCGAGCTGGTCCATGGACATATCCTCGCTGCGCGGCCCGACGGGCGCCGGCTGGCTGGACAGGCAGCCGGCCGACAACGCCAGCAGGCAGCAGGCAGCGGCTCTCATAGCCAGCCGTGGCGTCATCATGCGCGGTCGAGTCCTGTGCCGGTCAATGCGTTCTCCGTCGTGGTTGCACCGGCTGTGCGCGGGCGCGTCCAGAATTTACCGTAGAAGCAACAAAAACGGCACCTTGCGGTGCCGTTTTTGCCTTAAGAAACGTAAAGCTTATTCAGCTTGCGGTTCCGATTGCGGTGCCGGTTCGGCGGCGCCGCCTTGCTGCTCGATGCCACCGATGGCCTTGACGGACAGGCGCAGGCGGCCCTTGTCGTCGGCCTCGATGACCTTGACGCGGATTTGCTGGCCGACCTTGAGCACATCGTTGATGTTGGCGATGCGATAGTTGGCGATTTCCGAGATGTGCAGCAGGCCGTCGCGGCCCGGCAGCACTTGCACGATGGCGCCGAAATCCAGCAGGCGCAGCACCGAGCCGTCGTAGACCTGGCCCACTTCGACATCGGCCGTGAGTTCGACGATGCGGCGCTGGGCTTCCTTGGCCTGCACCTCGTCGACGCTGGCGATGACAATGGTGCCGTCATCGGAGATGTCGATCTGGGTGCCGGTTTCTTCGGTCAGGGCGCGAATGGTGGCACCACCCTTGCCGATGACGTCGCGGATCTTCTCGGGGTTGATCTTGATGGTCAGCATGCGCGGGGCGAAAGCCGACAGCTCGCCGCGCGAGCCTTCCAGCGCTTCGCGCATCTTGTCCAGGATGTGCAGGCGGCCTTCGCGGGCCTGGGCCAGCGCCACCTGCATGATTTCCTTGGTGATGCCCTGGATCTTGATGTCCATTTGCAGCGCGGTGATGCCGTTCTTGGT
>DASPIV010000217.1:0-2372 GCA_035628955.1 Bordetella sp. | reverse complement strand
GCTCGACGGCGCCGGCCCGTACCGACGGCAGGCGCTGCCCCGGCTTGAGCTCGCCGCGCGCCACCAGCCCGGCGATCTGTTCCACGATGGTACCGACACGGCTCATGAGAGTTCCTGCAAAGGATTGTACCTATTTTGTATCTGGGACAATTTTTAAGGTTACCCGACAACTGTACCTTGTTTTGTCCTGGTTTAACGCCGATTATCCCATCTGCCCGACCACGGGCAATTCCGGACGACCAACCGGAATCATGCCGACCGGCACGGCGGGCGCGTCTGGCAGGCGGCCCCAGAACATAGAACGCATGCATAAGGAGGAGATATGAAAACCATCGATCGCCGTTCGGCTATCAAGACCCTGGGCCTCGGTGCGCTGGGTGCGGCCGGTGTGTCGGCCGCCCTGCCCGCGCAAGCCCAGGAAGCAGTGAACTGGCGCATGCAGGCGCTGTGGGACGGCGGCACGACGCCGCAGAAGTTCGAGGAACACTTCGTCAAGCGCGTGGGCGAACTGACCGACGGCAAGTTCAAGATCGAGCTGTTCTCGGCGGGCCAGTTGGTACCGGCCAACCAGGCGTTCGACGCCGTGCGTGGCGGCGCCTTCCAGATGATGAAGACCTTCGACGGTTACGAAGCGGGCAAGATTCCCGGGCTGGCGTTCACCAGCACCGTACCGTTCGGCTTTCCGGAAGCCGACCAGTACGAAGCGTGGTTCTACGAGCTGGGCGGACTGGACCTGGCACGCGAAGCCTATGCGCCTGCCGGCCTGTACTACATTGCCCCCACCGTATACGGGCCGGAGCCGATCCATTCGAAAGTGGCCATCAACACCATTGCCGATCTGCAAGGCAAGAAAGGCCGGTTCGTGGGGCTGGCCTCGACGGTGATGGGCGCATTGGGCGTGGCGGTGACACCGCTGCCGACCAGCGAGGTGTATTCGGCCTTGGACAAGGGCGTCATCGACCTGGCCGACCGGGGCGACCTGACCGCCAACCTGGAAGCCGGCCTGGGCGAGGTTGCCAAGTACATCGTCATGCCGGGCCCGCACCAGCCCACCACGGCCACCAGTTATGTGGCCAACCGCGCCGCCTACGAGCGCCTGCCGGCGCCTTACAAGGCCGCGCTCGCCGCGGCCGCCCGGGAAACGTCCGCCGCGCTGCGCCAGCACATCCTGGTGGCTGACGGCAAGGCGCTGGAAGCCTTCAAGGCCCAGGGCGTCACTGTGACGGCGCTGGATCCGAAAGAGCTGGCGCAGGCTCGCGGACAGGTTACCGAAACCTGGAAAAAGGCCGCCGGCAGCAATGCCAACGCCGTGAAGATCCTGGATAGCCAGATGGCCTTCATGAAGCGCCTGGGCCTGCTCAGCTGACGCGTCCCATGCGGGGCGGGCCGTGCGCGGCCCGCTCGCCCACAGGCGCGCGCCTGCACTCTTGAACCGAGATTCTCATGCCCCGATCCATACGCTGGTACGTCACGCTGGTGACCGGGATAAACCGTGCCCTGTTCCTGGCGGTAGCCGGCCTGATGCTGATCATCGTTCCCGTCATGTTGTACGAAGTGGCGGCACGCTACTTGTTCGGCGCGCCCACCGTATGGGGCATGGAACTGGCAACGATGTTGTTCGGCCCTTATTTCCTGCTGGGCGGTCCGTATCTGCTGCATCTGCGCGGACACGTCAACCTGGACCTGGTGCGCCGCCGGTTGCCACCGGAGCGCATACGCCAGCTGGATCTGTTCAACCACCTGGTCATCATCGCGTTCTGCGCCATTCTGGTGACGTATTCGTTACCGCTGGCCCTGCAATCGCTGGCCTTTCGCGAGACCTCGTTTTCGGCGTGGAACCCGCCTGTGTGGCCGGTCAAGTTCAGCGTGCCTTTGGCCGTGATCCTGCTGGGCGCGCAAAGCCTGGCTGAATTCCTGCGCCTGCTGGTGCGCGATCCGAGCGCGCTGGAGACGACGCCATGAGCCCCAATACCATCCTGGCCATCATGTTCGGCGGCTTGACGCTGCTGATGCTGACCGGCTTGCCGATCGCCTTCGTGCTGGGCGGCTTGTCGCTGCTGCTGACCGTCACGTTGTGGAACGCCGATGCCGTCGTGCTGATAGTGCTGCAAATATTCGACACGATGCGTTCGGAGGCGCTGCTGGGCATCCCGCTGTACATCCTGATGGCAGGCATTTTGCAGCGCTCGGGGGTGATCGAAGACCTGTACCACGCAATGGAAACGTGGTTTGGCCGGTTGCGGGGCGGCCTGGCGATCGGCACGGTGGTCATTTGCGTCATCATGGCGGCGATGACCGGCGTTGTGGGTGCCGCGGTGACGGCCATGGCGCTGCTGGCCATGCCCGAGATGCTGCGGCGCGGCTACGACCCC
>DASPIV010000216.1:0-4370 GCA_035628955.1 Bordetella sp. | reverse complement strand
GCCGGCGCGCTTGGCACGCAAATCCCACAGCGCGATGTCCAGCCCGGCCAGGGCATGCACGACCGGCCCCGATCGCCCCAGGTTGTGCAGCGTGCGCTGCATGGCCGGCAGCAGATCGTCGCTGCCGCCGTCTTTGCCGCGGGCCAGGGGCTCGACCAGGGTCTCGAATACCGCGGCCAGCGCGCGCGGTTCGACGCAATACGATTCGCCCCACGCCACCGTGCCGTCGGCGGTGTCGACCCGCACCAGCGCGCTGTCCAGTTTGTTGCGCGGCCGGCCGGCAAACAAGGGCGGCGGGTTCCAGTGATGGAAAGGCAGGCGCATCGGTATGCAGCGCACCGAGACGATGGTGTTGGCGGTCATGGCCGGCGGGCGTAATCCAGTAACAATCGACCGGCTATTCTTGCTGCCGCTTATTCATATGGTCAAATAGATAGATCGACTATTTTCATTTGAATTTCGTATGTTCAGCCGGCGTGAGCTATCGCTATTGCGCGCGATGTACCAACACGGCACGGTGACGGCCGCCGCCGCATCGATCAACATGACGCAACCCGCCGCCAGCGCGCTGCTGCGCGATATGGAAACACGGCTGGGTTTTGCCCTGTTCAGCCGCGAGAACCGCCGGCTGCAACTGACCAGCCAGGGCCGGGCGCTGGTGCCCGATGCGCTCGATGCGCTGGCGGCAATGGAAACCGTAGACCGCCTGGCGGCCGATATACGCCAGGATGCGTTGGCGCGCCTGGCGGTAGGCGCCGTCGCAATCGCGACATCCAGCCTGCTGCCGGCTGCGCTGGCCAGGATGCGCCAGGCCCATCCCGCCGTGGCGATCACGGTGCGGGCGGGCACAGCCCTGGAAATCATCGAAATGGCCGTCGATCATCGCATCGACCTGGGCATTATCGTGGGCTCGCCGGCCAACAGCCAGCGGGTGGCCAGCCAGCAGTTGGCCCCCTTGAGCCTGTACGCCGTGCTGCATGCCGCCCACCCGTGGGCCGCCCGGCCCACGCTAAGCCTGGCCGACGTCGCCGAGACCGGCCCGATCGTGCTGGCGACGGCCTTGCCGGCAGGCCGCGCCACGCGCCAGGCGATGGACGCCCATGGCTTGCCGTACCGCCCCACCATCGAGGTCGCCCAGTCTTCCGCGGCATGCGCCCTGGCGGCCGCCCAATTGGGTATCGCTATCGTGGAAAGCCTGGGCGCCCAATATGCCGTGCGCCAGGGCCTGGTCGCCCGACACCTGCTGGTGCTGCATGACCCCATCCTGGCCCTGGTGTGGCCGCGCGACCGCGCCATGAGCGAGCCGGCCCAGTGCCTGCAGGCCTGTTTGACGGCGCCCTAGCGGTGCGGTGCCGCCGACGCGCGCGCCAGCCGGGCAAACTGAATCTATCGTACCGATGCCCGATGCCCGCAAACAGGGCACTCGGGATCGCGCAGCACGTTCACGCTGCGCCACTGCATGGTCCGCACGTCCAGCCACAGCAGCCTGCCTGACAGGCTTTCGCCGATGCCGGCCAGCAGCTTCAGCGCCTCGGCCGCCTGCATGGCCCCGATGATGCCCACCAGCGGCGCGAACACCCCCATGGTGGCGCAGTTGGCTTCTTCGAGTTCGTCGGTTTCGGGAAACAGGCAGTGATAGCAGGGCGCATCGTCGCGGCGCAGGTCGTAAACGCTGACCTGGCCGTCGAAACGGATGGCCGCGCCGGACACCAGCGGCTTGCGGTGGTGCACACAGGCGCGGTTGATGGCGTGCCGCGTGGTGAAGTTGTCGGTGCAGTCCAGCACCAGGTCGGCGGCCGCCACGGCATCTTGCAGGCGCTGGCCGTCCAGGCGCTCGACGCGCGGCGTGACGCGGGTTTCGGGGTTGTAGGCGGCCAGCGTATCGCGGCCCGACTCGGCCTTGGGCCGGCCGACACTGGCGTCGGCATGCAGGATCTGGCGCTGCAGGTTGCTGAGCTCGACCACGTCGTCGTCGGCCAGCGTGATATCGCCCACGCCGGCGGTAGCCAGGTATAGCGCCGCGGGCGACCCCAGGCCGCCCGCGCCGACGATCAGAACCTTGCCGGCCAGGAATTTTTCCTGGCCTTCGATGCCCAGCTCGTCGAGCAGGATGTGCCGGGCATAGCGCAGCAACTGCTGGTCGTTCATTTTGCCTTGGCGGGCTCGACTCCGGACGGCGTGATCGTCAGGCGTTCGGGCTCGCCATTGCCCGGCTTGGCCGTAGCCTTGGCCTGGGCGCGCGCACTGCCTTTCTGCACTGGCTTGCCGGCCAGCAGGTTCAGGGCCTGCTGCAGCTGGAAGTCGTCTTTGCCGCCGAATTCGAACACCTTGACCGGAGGGGGCGTGGACGCGGCATCGAGCGTGGACTTGATCTCGTCGCTCTGGTTGTTGGCCAGATGGCGTTGCAGGTCGGCTTCGCGCGGCAGGCGGAACAGGTCGCCTTCGGCGGTGTCGGCCACCACGTAGTCAGGTTCGATGCCGGTGGCCTGGATGGAACGGCCGCTGGGCGTGAAATAGCGTGACGTGGTGAGCTTGACGCCGGTGTCCTGGCTGAGCGGCAGGATGATCTGCACCGAGCCCTTGCCGAACGTGCGATTGCCGAGCACCTTGGCGCGCTTGTGATCCTGCAGGGCGCCCGCCACGATTTCCGAGGCCGAGGCCGAGCCCACGTTGACCAGCACCACCATGGGCACGGTCTTGACCCACGCGGGCAGGCCCGACAGGTAGTTGCCTTCGCCGCGTGCGTACTCGGCCGGAGTGGCCAGGTACTTGTGGCGCGAATCGGGCGTGCGGCCATCGGTGGACACCACCAGGGTATCGGGCGGCAGGAAGGCCGCGGCCACGCCGATGGCGCTGGTCAGCAGGCCGCCCGGGTCGTTGCGCAGGTCCAGCACCAGGCTCTTGGGCGGCGCCTTGGCACCCAGTTCCTTCAACTGATTAGCCAGGTCGGAGCCGGTTTTTTCCTGGAACTGGGCGATGCGTACGTAGGCCACGCCGTTGTCGAGCATCTTGCTGCGCACGCTGCGCACCTTGATGATGTCGCGCACGATGTTGACCACCACCGGCTGCGCGTTATCGGCACGCATGATGGTCAGCTTGATCGGCGTCTTGGGGGCGCCGCGCATGAGCTTGACCGCTTCGTTCAACGACATGCCCTTGGTGGGGGTGTCGTCGATCTTGATGATCAGGTCGCCGGCCATCACGCCGGCACGTGCGGCGGGCGTGTCTTCGATGGGCGAGATCACCTTGACGAAGCCGTCTTCGGCGCCGACCTCGATGCCCAGGCCGCCGAATTCACCCTGCGTGGTGCTTTGCATTTCGCGAAATGCGTCGGCGTCCAGGTAGGCGGAATGCGGGTCCAGGTTGGACACCATGCCCGAAATGGCGTTGTTGATCAGGGTCTTGTCGTCGACCGCCTCGACGTAGTTGTTCTTGATGGCGGCGAATACGTTGCTGAGCTGCCTGAGTTCATCGAGCGGCAACGGGCTGCCGCGCTGCGCCAGTGCCGTGACACCTACGCTGAGCAAGATGCCCGCCACCGCACCGATGGCAACCAAACCGAAACCGCGAAACTTGCGAGTGCCCATGCACACTTCCTGATTTTGATACCGGGTTATAGGGCCAGCCATTGGGCCGGATCCACCGGAGCGCCACGATAGCGAATTTCAAAGTATAGGCCCGATTCCACCTGCCCGCCGGTGGCGCCCACCGTGGCAATGGTGTCGCCGGCGGCGACGGGGTCTCCGACCTGCTTGAGCAGGCTCTGGTTGTAAGCGTACACGGTCAGGTACTGCTTGCCGTGGTCGACGATGATCAGGTTGCCGAATCCGCGCAGCCAGTCGGCGTAGACCACGGTGCCCGGCGCCACTGCCTTGACCGGTGTGCCGGCGGCCGTGCGCAGCACGATACCGCGCCAGACGCCGCCATCGGGCCGATCTACCCCGAAACGCCCCTGTACCGTACCACGCACCGGCACCGGCAGGCCGTGACGCAGCCCGTTGCCGCCCCCCGGCGCAGGCGCCGCGGCCCGGCGCGCAGCCGGCGGCTGGCGCTCGGCTTCGTCGGCTTCATCGGGCTGGGCAGTGGGCCGCGTCTCGGGCGGCGGGCTCACGCGCCTGGTGTCTTGCCCAGCTGGCGTCAGGCCGGCCGCATCGGGATCGGCCAAGGCCACGGGGCCGCGGTCACGGCCCTGGTTCGAGTCGCGGTCGCGCGCGGCAGCGGCTTCGACCTGTTCGCGCACCCGGGCCGCTTCGCGCGCTTCTTCGCCGCGGCGTGCCTGGGCTGCCTGGCGCGCGGCCTCGGCCTTGCGGCGTTCTTCGGCCTGGCGTGCTTCCTGGGCGCGACGCACGGCTTCGGCGCGCTGCCGGGCC
>DASPIV010000215.1:0-2966 GCA_035628955.1 Bordetella sp. | reverse complement strand
CCGAGGTGGACCAGACCACCGCACCGGCGTATTACACCCGGTACGCGAACTTCTTCAATTTGGCGGCGCTGGCCCTGCCGAACGGGGCTACGCAGGGCGGCCTGCCAATATCGCTGCAGATCATCGGCTGTCCCTACAGCGAGGACCACGTGTTGGACATAGGCCAGGTATACCAGTCGCGCACGCAGTGGCATACACGCACGCCGACAGGAATATAAGAGCGTGGACAAGCCAGGCCGCCACCAGCCGCATTGCACCAGGCAGGGTGAGTACGCCATTCTGTGCGACCTGGGGCTGGCGGGCGCCACCGCGCCCGACCTCGGCATCCAGCATAAGGTGTGGGGCATGTCGGCCTGCTTGTCGGCCCGGGAAGACGTGTTGGAAGTCGTGCCCGGCATGAACAATCTGCTGGTGATCTTCCGGTGCATCCAGCACGACTTCGATGCCTGCCAGGCCATGATCCGCGGCGCCTGGCAAGCCGTCCCGGCCAGCGCGAGCGCGTTGGACAGCCGCGAAGTCATCGTGCCGGTCGTGTATGGCGGGCCGCAAGGGCTAGACCTGGACTTCGTCGCGCGCCACTCGAGGCTGACCCGGCAGCAGTACATCGACCTACATGCGCAGGCTAGCTATGTGGTCTATGCGCTGGGCAGCCAACCGGGGTTCGCCTACCTGGGTGGCCTGGATCCCAGGCTGGCCGTGCCGCGGCGCGACACGCCCAGGCCGCGCGTGCCTGCCGGGTCCGTCATCATAGGGGGTAGCCAGGCGGGCATCCTGTCCCGCACGACGCCATCGGGCTGGCACATCATCGGCCACACCGGGCTCGATTGCTT
Source organism: Bordetella sp. (assembly GCA_035628955.1). Taxonomy (GTDB): domain Bacteria; phylum Pseudomonadota; class Gammaproteobacteria; order Burkholderiales; family Burkholderiaceae_B; genus Bordetella_A. The sequence goes on along the minus strand of DASPIV010000215.1, from coordinate 2,136 downwards.
CGACCACACCCGCGAGCGGCCGGCACTGCTTGCTCCTGGCGATACGGTGCGCTTCAAGGTACAGGAGATCCTGGCATGATCGAAGTGAACCAGGCCGGCTTCTATAGTTCGGTGCAAGACCTGGGCCGCCAGTCGTGGCGCCATCTGGGGGTGGGCCTGAGCGGCGCCATGGACCCCATGGCGCTATCTGTCGCCAACCTGATGCTAGGCAACGCCGTCGACGCAGCCGGCCTGGAAACCACCATGGGCGGGGCGCACATTACGTTCCGCACCGATACCGAAATCGCCTTGGCCGGCGCCACTGTGAACGCCACGCTGGACGACCGCAAGCTACCGAACTGGTGGGCGGTGAGCGTGCGTGCCGGCCAGGCGCTGCGGCTGGGCACCGCGAGTACGGGAGTCCGCAGCTATGTGGCGTTTCGTGGCGGGCTCGCCGTACCACAGGTGCTGGGATCGGCCGCCACCGACCTGAAAGGCGGATTCGGCGGCATGCAAGGGCGGGCCCTGAAGAACGGCGACGTACTCGAGCTTTGCGCCACCGCAGCGCCGCCGCGCCGCAATGCCGGCTTCGGGCTGCCCGTGTTGCGGCTTGCCCCTTATGCGCATCAAGGCGGCGGGCCGGCATTGCCACCCGAAACTGACACGGGCGCCGTTGTGCACATCCTGCCCGCTGCCCAATGGTCCGACCTGACCACGGCGGCACGACAGCAACTGGTGAATGCCCCGTGGCAGGTATCGGCTCAGAGCAATCGCGTGGGTTGCCGCCTGGAAGGGCCCGTTCTGCGGACCCGCATGCGGCGCGAAATGCGCTCTCACGGCATCATGCCGGGCGTGGTTCAGGTGCCCCCGTCGGGACAACCCATCATCCAACTGTGCGACGGCAACACCAGCGGCGGATATCCCGTCATTGCCACCGTGATCCGGGCCGACCTGCACTTGTTCGCCCAGCTGCGCGCCAAGACAACGGTGCGCTTTGCGCTGTGCGACATGGCGCTCGCCGCCGCGCTCGAGCAGCGCAACCAGAAATTCCTGGCTGACATCGCCCTGCGCTGCGAGCTGACCCGCCACCGCTTTCATTGAAGGACCCGCCATGAAAACCATCGATATCAATTCCGACCTGGGCGAAGGCTTTGGCGACTATGTCATGGCCGACGATGCCGCCATCCTGGGCCTGATTACTTCGGCCAACGTGGCTTGCGGTTTCCATGCGGGCGACTTCATGACCATGCACCAGACCGCGGCACTGGCACACAGCAAAAAGGTCAGCATAGGCGCGCACGTCGGCTACCCCGATCGCCAGGGTTTCGGGCGCCGCCATATCGCCTATACCCCCAAGGAACTCGAACTGATGACGCTGTACCAGCTTGGCGCCCTGAGCGCGATCGCCGGCCACGCAGGATCGCGGCTCACACACGCCAACTTCCATGGCGCGCTGGGCAATCTTTCTTTTGTGGATGAAGGCGTGGCCCATGCGGCACTGAGCGCCTTCAAGGCCTTCGACCCGGACCTGAAGTTCGTGGCGCTGCCTTATACCGCCGCGTACAGAGTGGCCCGGAAACTGGACCTGGATATCGTCGCCTCGTTCCTGGCGGATCGAGCCTATACCCCGGACGGTGTGCTGGTCAGCCGCAAGGCTGCAGGCGCCGTCATCCATGATCCGGCGCTGATAGGCGAGCGCGTCCGGCGCGTGCTGCAGGAAGGCAAAGTTACGACCATGGACGGAACCGACCTGGACATGCCGGTGGATTCGATCCTGGTCCACAGCGACACACCCGGCGCAATCGAGATCGCCCGGACTATCCGCCAGGCCGTGGAAGACGTCGGCTACCGGATTGCCGCGTTTGGCTGATGCTTCCGGTACGCCGTCAGCCGGAAAGCCTTATTCGTAGGCCTTCTTTTTCCACAGTTCCCATGGGCGGTTCATGACACCGGCCATCATTTCGTCGGCCAGCGCGGCCTCTTCCGGGCTCAGGTAAGTGATGTCGCCGTTCAAGCCTATGGCTTTCTGCTGAAGCGCCGCGTTCATCTCGGTATAGATGGCGCGATACACCGCCACCGGTATGCCGCCCCCCACCGCAACGAAACCATGCCCGCGCATCAGCGAAATCTGCTTGTCGCCCAGCGACTGCGCCAGCT